>DASXYB010000047.1:0-4906 GCA_036502745.1 Candidatus Udaeobacter sp. | reverse complement strand
TCATCGGCGTTGTACACGGACTAGCGGGTTCAGCTGCCATCGCGTTGCTGGTGTTGCCGCTCATTCGCGACCCGCTGTGGGCAGTGATGTACTTGGCTGTCTTCGGCGCGGGCACTATCGCCGGCATGATGTTAATCACTACCGTCCTTGCCGTCCCCTTCACTTATAGCGCGCGCTTGGGATTTCTGCATCGTCACCTTGGCGCAGCTGCCGGTGTGGTGAGTTTCAGCTTTGGACTCTTTCTCGTCTATCAAATCGGATTCGTGAATAAACTTTTTGGTTAGGCCATATGGAAACGATTGTTGGCCCGCCAAAACACGCCGGTAGGGCGCGCTCGCCGAGCGCGCCGCAACGAACTGTGCGCGAAACCGATCCTGCGAAACGTGAACGATTGAAATTGACCGTGCGCGGTGCCGTGCAGGGAGTCGGCTTTCGCCCCTTCGTTTACCGCCTGGCAACCGAACTGAAACTCAACGGCTACGTGTCGAACACTGCTCAAGGCGTCTTCATTGAAGTCGAGGGCCACCGCAATTTTGTGGAGCAATTTCTGTGGCGGATTCAAACGGAGAAGCCGCCTCGCGCAATTGTGCAGAGCATCAATTCGTCGTTTCTCAATGCAATCGGCTACGACACTTTTGAAATCTGCGAAAGCGAGGAATGCGGTGACAAAACAGCGTTCATTCTGCCCGACATCGCGACGTGCGTGGATTGCCTGCGCGAAATTCTCGACGCAAACAACCGCCGCTTTCGTTATCCGTTCACCAACTGCACAAATTGTGGGCCGCGGTTTTCGATTATCGAAGCGTTGCCTTACGACCGTTTGAACACGTCGATGAAAAAATTCGTGATGTGTCACGAGTGCGAAGCCGAATATCACGACCCATTGGATCGCAGGTTTCACGCGCAACCAAACGCCTGTCCCAAATGCGGTCCGCATTTGCAATTTTGGAGCAAAGACGGGGAGGTGGTTGCGATGCGAGATGATGCGTTGCGACTTGCCGCCAAAGCAGTACGCGCCGGGCAGATTGTCGCGCTCAAGGGTCTCGGCGGGTTTCAACTAATTGTTGATGCACGCAATGAAGCCGCGGTTGTTCGTCTGCGTGAGCGGAAACATCGCGAAGAGAAGCCGTTCGCGCTGATGTATCCAACGCTTGCCGCGATTCTCGCTGATTGCGATGTTTCCGAGCTTGAGGAACAACTGCTTGCCTCTCCCGAGTCACCGATCGTTTTGGTAGGGCGCGCTCGCCGAGCGCGCCGCTCGGACGGCTCAGCGATCCGTCACTACCACTTGCCCGAATCAATCGCTCCGGGGAATCCGAATCTCGGCGTTATGCTGCCGTACTCGCCGTTGCATCATTTGCTCATGCGCGAGCTCAATTTTCCGATCGTTGCCACAAGCGGAAACTTAAGCGACGAGCCGATCTGCACCGATGAACATGAAACGCTACATCGTTTGCGTGGAATCGCCGATGTGTTTCTCGTTCACAATCGGCCAATCGTTCGGCACGTCGATGATTCGGTCGTCCGCGTAATGTGCAGCCGCGAGATGACCTTGCGGCGCGCGCGTGGCTACGCGCCATTGCCAATCCCGATCCAATCGAAAACTGGCAATCGAAAATCAAAAATTATCCTCGCCGTTGGCGCTCACCTAAAGAACACCGTCGCTCTCAAAATCGATGATAACATTTTTGTCAGCCAGCACATCGGCGATCTCGAAACGAAAGAGGCTTACGCTGCGTTTCGTCGGACCTGCGCCGATCTGCCGCGGTTGTACGATGCGAATATCGATGTCGTGACGTGCGATATGCATCCGGATTATTTGTCGACCAAACATTCCGACGACATAGCAGGTAGGCTGGGCAGTCCCTTGCCCACCGATAACGGCGCGCACGGAGTGACGCGCCCTACCAAAATCAGTGTCCAACATCACTGGGCGCATGTGGCCGCCTGCATGGCGGACAATGAAATCGAAGCGCCAGCTCTGGGTGTGGTTTGGGACGGGACCGGATATGGTTTGGACGGAACCATCTGGGGCGGGGAATTTCTGCTCGCCAAAAGCGACGGGGCATTCGAACGCGTCGCGCATTTCCGACAGTTTCGATTACCGGGCGGTGATCGCGCGATTAAGGAGCCGCGTCGTAGCGCGTTGGGCCTTCTGTACGAAATCTTCGGTGAACACGCCTGGGATTTTTTACACCGGACAGTCGATCATTCAGAAAAAGAAAAATCGCTGCTTGCGCAGATGTTGGAAAAACAGATTAACGCGCCGTTAACATCCAGTGCCGGCAGATTGTTCGATGCTGTGGCATCGGTGATTGGGCTGCGACAGCGGGCGAGTTTTGAAGGTCAGGCGGCGATGGAACTTGAATTCGCACAACAGCTGGACGTGCGAGATGCGTATCCTTTTCGGATCGATCAAGGGATGCCGATGAAAGTCGATTGGGAACCGATGATTCGCGAGTTGCTGGCAGATGTGGGTCGCAAGGAATCCAGCGGCGTGATTTCAGCAAAATTTCACAATGCGCTGGCAGAAACAGTTGTGGTTGTGGCGAAGGAAATCGGTGAAGGGAAGGTCGTTCTCACGGGCGGCTGTTTTCAAAATCGCTATCTTACCGAGCGCGCGGTGGCGCGATTGCGCGAGGAAAAATTTACGCCCTACTGGCACAAGTGTATTCCGCCTAACGATGGCGGAATTGCCCTGGGCCAGGCCGTCGCAGCGAGCTGGAGCGCTTGATTGCAATGCCCGTTGATAAAAAAAGAGTTAAGGACAAGCAGGAGGACGAAATAATCGACCGTACCGCTCCGCCGGGCGAAGTGATCTATGAAGCGGTATACGCAGAGGGCGAACATGAATTGGATCGGAATTCATTGGAACTCGCATTTTCAGGATTAGCTGCCGGTCTTTCAATGGGCTTCTCGATGATGACTGAAGGAATTTTGCGGAACCACCTGCCAGATGCCACATGGCAGCCGCTGATCACAAAACTTGGTTACAGCGTCGGCTTTTTAGTGGTCATTCTTGGCCGACAACAGCTCTTTACAAAGAACACGCTGACAGTGATTTTGCCGCTGCTGCGCGAGAAGAAGATCGAAATCTTTTTTAATGTGGCGCGGCTCTGGGCGATCGTGTTGATCGGCAATTTGATTGGCGCCTTTGTTTTTGCCTGGCTCGCTGGAAATTCGAATATTTTCAGTCCCGAGGTCCGCGACACCTTTTCAAAAATCGGACAATCGTCGATGCAGGCGGATTTTGGAACGATCGTCATACGCGCTGCAGTGTCCGGATGGTTGATCGCGCTGATGGTGTGGCTATTGCCGTTCGCCGAGTCGGCCAGACTTTGGGTTATCATTATTTTAGCTTACGTAGTTGGTATCGCGGAATTGCCGCACGTCGTCGCGGGAACCGTTGAATCGTTTTACCTTGTCTCAACCGGCGCGCTCGGGTTCTGGCATTCGCTCGGGTCGTACGTATTGCCTGCTTTCATTGGTAACGTGATTGGCGGCGTTGCACTCGTCGCAGTCGGCGCGCATGCCGAATTTTTCGAAGCGGAAGAAGTATCTGAATGAATTTGATATACGCCGAGATTGTCGATGTTGAAGTGGAGCATGGGATGCGAATTGGAAACGTTACCGTTGCAGGTGCGATGAAAAAGGTCCCGCTGGATTTGATACAAGACGTGATGAAAGGCGACAAAGTTTTGCTCTGCGATGGAGTTGCCATTGCGAAAACGAACGATTCACGAATTACCGACTGCGAAAATCATGTGCTTGGCGATTCCAGGTAAGTTGATCGAGATCACTACCGATCCTGCGGGTGTGAAGATGGGTCGTGCGAATTTCGGTGGTATCGTCAAACAGGTTTGCCTCGAATACACGCCGGAAGTTGAGACCGGAGATTACGTCCTGGTCCATGTCGGTTTTGCGCTCAGCAGGGTAGATGAAAATGAAGCGGCGCGTACGTATCAGCTGCTCGAGGAAATGAAACAGCTCGGCGAACTGGATGTTCCCGATGTTGATCCGTGGCCGATCGAGACGGCAAACACCGAATGAAATTTCTCGACGAATACCGCGACGAAACTCTGGCAGGAAAAGTGGTCGATGAAATCCGGCGCATTACGACGAAACCGTGGGTTCTGATGGAAGTTTGCGGCGGCCAAACCCACACGATCGTCAAGTACGGCATCGACCGGCTGTTGCCTAACGAGATAGAGCTGGTGCACGGACCGGGTTGTCCGGTTTGCGTCACTTCACTGGAGATGATCGACAAGGCGCATGCAATCGCGCAACGCCCAGACGTTATTTTTTGTTCGTTCGGCGACATGCTGCGTGTTCCTGGTTCTGATGGCGACCTTCTCGTGTTGAAATCCCGCGGCGCAGAGATCCGCGTGGTGTATTCGCCAATCGATTGCCTGAAAATCGCGCGCGCTAATCCGCACAAGAAAGTTGTTTTCTTTGCGATTGGTTTTGAAACGACCGCGCCCGCAAATGCCATGTCGGTTTTTCAAGCGCGGAAACAGGGAATTGAAAATTTCTCAATTCTCGCGTCACACGTTCTTGTGCCTCCGTCGATGGCTTCGATCTTGCAATCCCCGCTGAATCGCGTGCAGGGCTTTCTCGGGCCGGGGCACGTTTGCACGGTGATGGGCTATCGCGAATACGAGCCGATCGCGTCGCGATTCAAAGTACCGATCGTCATCACCGGGTTCGAACCGCTGGATATTTTGGAAGGTGTGCTGATGACGGTGAGCCAACTCGAGGCCGGCACTTACGATGTGGAAAATCAGTATCCGCGCGTTGTGCAACGAGACGGAAATCGCGTCGCACAGAATCTGGTGAATGAAGTTTTCGAAGTGTGCGACCGCAAATGGCGCGGCGTCGGTTCAATTCCGAAAAGCGGCTACAAATT
>DASXYB010000046.1:0-5014 GCA_036502745.1 Candidatus Udaeobacter sp. | reverse complement strand
CAACGGCGCAGTCTGCGTGGCGGACCTGACATCGAGTTTTACGAGCAGGTCGGCCGGACGAACTATCAACTAGTTTCCTCGCATGTCGTGGCTCGCCGCTGCGAACTGAATGACGTGTTCGAAGGTTTGGCGGATCGATTTCGAGAGGTCCGGCTCGCGTTAAATCAGCTTTCCGATCAGTTGCTGAATCTGGACGAAGACGCACGTCCGTCGCTTTCTTTGTGAACGAAACACTCTTCAGCCAAATCCAGCGTTTGTTCGAACGCACGTACGCGCAGGTCGGAATCAACCTGGAAGATTGCCTGATTGATCGGAGGCGCTGCGCGCAACTGTCGATGCTCGCGGGAAACTCCGCACGGGAACTTAGCGAACTCGCGCGCACGTTTTTGCGGCGATCCGGCGACCAACTTTACGTCGGTATTTATTATTCCCGCTGGCTCATTGAACAACTTGAACAACACGATCCGCGTGCAGGGGTGGGGGATCGGAATATCCGATCACTGATTACGTTCGTGGAAGAACTCAACCATGCCTTGCACGCCGCGCTTCAGTTCAAAAGCGGAGTGCGCGAGATCGCGTCGGAAGATTTTGCGCGCAACCTTGAGCTTCAGGCGCAGGTCGACACTTATTTGGTTCTTCTGCTGTTTGTCGCCTTTTTCCGAAAAACGCAGCGCGTCTCGGCGACGGACCGCCGCTGGTTGCGTTTTCACCTGTTCGCACGGCAATGTCCCGAAGCATTTCGCGACACGAACCTGCGTGGCCGTTACCTCGAGACGAGCCAGCTTGCCGCAAACTACACCTGTTACCTCGACACTCTCAATGCAGTTCGTCGTCTCGATGAAATCCGGCGGTTTCATTCGCTGGACTACGGTGCGAAGAGAGAGCGAATTCTCACGTTGACGGCTGGTCGCGCAAACTAGCCGCAAAGATTGCGTCGCCACGGGATGATGCGATTCATTTGAGCATGGCTACCTATCCAAAGAGTCCGAAAGAAATGACCAAAGGCATGACGTATTTCCCGCGCATGCTTGATAAGATTCGGCTGCATCTCCGCGGCGAGCTGCAGGAAGATTATCAAGAAAACTTCGGGGCCCTGAAAGCGGCAGACGGAACGTGCTGCAATTTTCTGCGCGTGCATCATCGCGATCTGATTGACCGTGTGAAGCAGGGCGGCACAGATGAAGAAATTCTGGAATGGTGTTTCGACAAGGGCCGCCGCTTGAATGATGGCGATCTCTTTGTCTGGAACGGATTCGCATCGAAGCTCGGATGGCGCGATTCAATCACTCCACGGCTCGACGAACGAAAAAAACAGATGGGAATCGCCGATCGCAATGACATTCAGTGCATTTCAGATCTCATCGATTTCGACGAAGGCCGATTGCCAGAGGCGAGCAAGAACTCGTGAGCTCTGCAAGATTAGGTTGGTTACGAAGCGTCGGCGCAGGGATCGGGCTTATTTCTTTGGCTCTTACCGCCTGCCAATACGACATCCCCATCACGTCGGCTCCGACCCGAAAAGTGCAGGAACGGTTGCTTGGCGACTGGACGTCGGCTGATGGCACGGAAAAGCTGAAACTGCGGAGCCTCGATGACAGCATCTACATCGTTTACTACGATGGTGATCTTTTTCGCGCTTACCACTCCGATGTCGCGGAAACGCCGTTCGCAACGGTCCAGGACCTCAACTCGAGTGATCGCAAGTATGCTTACGTCGTTTGGAAATTGTCGGACGATGGCAAGAAGTTGAGATTGCGGAACGTCAACGACAAGGTAGTGCCAAAAGAAACCAAGGACTCAGCCACAGTAGTCGCACTCCTGACGAAAAACGCCGGCAACGCTGAGCTCTTCGGCGAGGAGATCGAATTTAAGAAGGAGAAATAGTATCGGCTTCAGTGAGTCGAGCGTGCCAAACTCGGACAAGATGCTGTAGCGGAATTCGAAATGCGTCCGAACGAATTTCCCCGTGTCGCGCTTCTATCAATCGCTTTGTTTCTTTGCGTCGAACGAGCGATTGCGCAACAAACACCGGCGGTTGCATCAAGTGCGAATGGATCGCCATCGCCAACTCCTCCGGTCTTTTCGTCGCAGACGTTGTCGGAGCTGACAAAATTGCAGAAGGCTGCTCTCAAAACTGACTATGCGTACCGGCAGGTCTCGCATTTGACCAACAACATCGGGCCCCGTTTAACTGGATCTGCACAGGCGGCGAACGCAGTCGAGTACGTCGCTGGCGAATTGAGAGGCCTCGGCTGCGATGTCCAGCTCGAGAAGGTGATGGTCCCCCATTGGGTGCGCGGTGAAGAGACAGCAGCGCTTACTCAATTTCCCGGACAGGCACCAAACACCACACAGAAGATTGTCCTGTGTGCACTGGGAGACAGTGTGGCTACACCAAAAGAGGGAATCGAAGCAGAGGTCCTTGTGGTCAAAAACTTTGAGGAATTGAAATCGATGCCTCGTGAACGAGTCGCGGGCAAAATCGTGCTCTTCAATTACCCCTTCGACAAACAAATGGCTGCGGAAGGTCGTAGTTTCCAAGCTTATGGCGAAGCAGTCGTTTACCGCAGCGACGGGCCGAGCGCAGCCGCGAGGCAAGGCGCTGTTGCGTGTTTAATCCGCTCAGTAGGCAGCGCTGATTATCGGCTTCCACACACCGGAATGACAGACTACGCAAAAGATGCGCCGAAAATTCCGGCAGGCGCGGTTACTGCCGAGGATGCAGATTTGATTGCCGATTTGGTGCGACAAGGACCGGTGAAAATGAAATTGGTTCTCACACCGCAAACTCTGCCTGACGCAGAAAGCGCGAACGTGATCGCCGACATTAAAGGCAGCGAGCACCCGGAACAGGTCGTCATCGTTTCCGGCCACTTGGATTCATGGGACCTCGGCACAGGCGCGATCGATGATGCGGCAGGCGTCGCGGTTTCGATGGAAACGGCGAACCTGATCCAAAAACTTGGTCTCAAACCGAAGCGCACGATTCGCGTGATCGCGTGGATGAATGAAGAGAACGGTGAGGCCGGATCAAAACAGTACGCAAAAGATCACGAGAAAGAGATAGCAAACCATTTCGCAGCGATGGAAACAGACAGCGGCGCCGGTCACCCGATTGGCGTTAACATCAAGGCGAACCCGGAAGTAAAAAAGATGTTCGCACCGGTCGCGAACATCTTACAGGAATCAGGCGCGGGCATACTCGATTTGGTCGAACATTGCGGCGCCGACATCGAGCCGCTCGAGAAAGCCGGCGTTCCGGCTTTCAGTCCGATTCAAGACAGTCGTTTCTACTTCAACTATCACCACACGGCAGCCGACACTCTGGACAAAGTTGTGCCGAAAGAATTAGCAGAAAATTCTGCTGTGGTGGCGGTCGTTGCGTATGCACTGGCGAACATGCAAACGCCATTGCCTCGATAATGAGAGTAGCGCGAGCGTCGCCGCTTGCGCATCCACTGCGATCGCAAGCCGGAGGCATGCGCAATTCAATTTCGCTTTAAATTCCGCGCTTCGTTGAGCACACAATTGGCCAGCCGGCGCCCGCGATTGCGAACAAATCGCCACGGACCGGCATCGACGAAATAAGTGAGAAGAATGCTGTCGCGCGTTTTTACCTCCGGCCCGACCGGATCAGCAGAATGCCAGGTGTTGTCGGCTACTGCGAACGCGTAACCTGTGTTCGGTGAAAACGGCATCTGCGCCTTCTTCGGTTTGCGTCCGTTAGGCAGTACCTCGTGAAAGATCGTGCCGATGTGCGGCGTGGAATTGTCCGCCGGCAGATAAAATTGAACGGTGATCCCTTTCCAAAGACTGTCGGTATGCTTGAAAATACGGTATCCGGGAATGTCGCGTGTAAGGATCGGTACCGGATACATATTCACCTTTGCGAAATTTTCTCCGAACCGGCCTTTCAACCCGGGCGCCAGTCGTTGGACGAAAGCAGATTGCAATTCCCTGGAGCGCAGCACGCGACCGGTCGCATCCCAAACCGCGCGTTTTTTGGGTGGTAAATGGCGAACGTATTCGGGAAAAAGATCGATCTTTGCGCGCGTGGGTTTTCCATCGGACCTGCTGCTGCCCATCTTGCTTTTGCCGGACATCGCCCGGTAATCCTCGGCTACCGGCATCGCTTCGACCATCTGCGCATAGAACTCATCCGGAAAAATGCGATCGAAATGCAAATGATGAAAAGGCGCGTCGTCTGCATGCGCCTGTTGTACTGAGTCGACAACGAATTGGATAAGATTTGCAACTGACTCTGATTTTTCCATTGATTGTGCTTTAGGCAGTTATTTTAGGAATGTCATTATGTTACGCAATGGACAAGCAAGGAGCGGCGCTCTGCAGACTGCCGTGGAACCCGTGGCCGTTATAAACCAAAAACGTTCGCGTCTCTCACGCATCGGTCGCTGGACAGCGGAACTGGTGCTGGTGTTTGTAGGCGTTTACGCGGCATTTTGGCTGAACAACTATCAGCAGCACCGGCAGGACGCAGCACGGCGCGACCAAATCCTGGCGTTTATCGAGAAAACATTGAGTGAAGGAATCGAGAGTTCAAAAATTAACCGCGCGACAGAACAAGAACCAGAAGCAGCTGAGTTTCGGCGCGCATTAGATGCGGGTGAGATGCCAGTTTTGCGTGCCTTTACGTTTATCACAGACTATAGCCCAAGCGACTTAGCCACTATGCTGCAATCTGGAGGGGTTCAGCTGCTCGATGTGCAGACACTCAGGGCATTGCGCAAGGACGAATCGGTTATTCGCTGGGGTCTTGCTCGCATGGCGCGCTATCAAAAATTAAGTGACGAACTAATCATCCCAAATCTCGATCAGGATACTTCCTTCTTTTATGACCCGGCGACCAAGAAACTACGAAGACGTTTCGAGTTTTATCCCGAAGCTCTAAAAGAAACGGTGAACTTTGCTAATGACCTTGAACGAACCCACACGGAGTTGCTGAAGCAAATCCAAGCGGAACGGCAACGAAACCGTTAACATGCCACGTCATCAT
>DASXYB010000045.1:0-2713 GCA_036502745.1 Candidatus Udaeobacter sp. | reverse complement strand
GTTCAGTCATCGCCGTTTCCATCTTCGTCTTTTGATCTGGTGTCAGGTTGAGAGTCGCAAGAGAGGCCGTGCAGGCCATCTTCCCTTCGTTCCCAGCCTTCTTCGCGCAATCGCCATGTTCACCCGCGAACATTGTTCCCGTTGCGAATGCACCCGCCGCCACTAGCGCAATGAGTTTGGTCATAGTGGAAGCTCAGACATCCTCGGAGGGAGCAGCGTTCAATTTTGAAATTGTTGGCATGTTCTCGCTGGTCACGTATCACTCATCACTTTGAGAATCGAAGCCAGGCACGAAATCTTTCCGCTTAAGCACCTCTTCCGGATTTCGCGCGGCAGCCGCACCGAAGCGTCTGTTGTAACAGTGGGTGTGAGTGATGGACAATTTACCGGGCGCGGCGAGGGCGTTCCCATCGCGCGTTACAATCAAACCGTCGATTCTGTTTTGGCGCAGGTTAGCTCGGTCGCGAGCGTCACCGATTTCGATCGCAATCAACTGCAGGAGTTGCTCCCTGCTGGTGCAGCTCGAAATGCGCTGGACTGCGCGTTCTGGGACTTGGAAGCGAAACGCTCCGGCAAACGCGCATGGGAACTGGCCGATATTCCGATTGCACATCAAGTAGAGACATCATTCACAATCAGTCTTGATACGCCGGCGAGGATGGCCAATGCCGCGGCCGCTGCTGTCGACTTGCCAATTCTCAAGTTGAAACTTTGCGGCGACGATAGCGATCTTGCGCGCGTCGAAGCTGTACGGACAGCGGCGCCAGACGCACGTCTGCTCATCGACGCTAACGAATCGTGGTCACCTCTTCATTATCGAAACACGATCGCCGCGTTAAAACAACTTGAAGTAGAGCTGATTGAACAACCATTTCCCGCCGATGCGGACGACGCGCTCGAAAGCCTCGAACATCCGATCCCCGTCTGCGCCGACGAAAGTTGCCACACGACTGCGGATCTTCCGCGCCTTGAGAATCGATACGAAGCAATCAACATCAAGCTCGACAAAACCGGCGGATTAACAGAAGCGCTGCGGGTTTACAAACGCGCTCTCGAATGCAATTTCAAAATATTGATTGGCTGCATGGTCTGCACGTCTCTGTCGATTGCTCCCGCTCGGCTGCTCGCTAGCAACGCCGATTCGGTTGATCTCGATGGTGCCCTACTCCTCGGCCGCGATCGTGATCACGGATTTCAGTATTGGAACGGCACAATCGGAATACCCGAGCGCGAGTTGTGGGGCTAACGACCTTCTATTTCTGGGTATAAGACGAAACTCGAAGCACCCGAATTGTCATTGGGCTGCCGTTCTGGCGAATGTGCCGCTTGTCAATGTCGAACTCGATTGTGGACGCGGTCGTAAGCGTTCCGCCGCCGTTCTCCTGATACTCGATTTTGTAATGGTTGCCCTTCGCTTCGAGCACGCGATAGCGCATGAATCCGCCAGTATCCGGCACGGAATAAACCAGCCAATCGCCGTCTTGCTTCAGGCCCTCTTCGTTAAATTGATTTCCATTCTTCTCTACCGCACTGAGGTTGATTTCCGTAGCGACTGGACTCTCCGAATCCGAGACCCAGGAATCGATCAGGTTGAAGACTTTCGGGTGAATCTTTAGCGCAGATTTCTCCGCTGGAGATGCGCTAGCGGTCACATTGGACGGTAAACTGGACGTGTGAGCCTCTTCGCCGCCGACCGGGTGAAGTGACTGAATGATTTTCGTGAACTCTGTAACCGTAATTCCCGTTGCAGAAAAACCATGAAACCGGCCGAGGACCGGATGCGAGTCCGGGCCTTTGCTTTTTTCGTCGTTCATGTTGGGGTCGCTTACCCAGTTGGCAATGATCTCATCCTTGCGGCCACCTTTGCCCTTCGGCCGGTAAATCAGATACATGGGGCCCAGAGGCGACTTAATTTCAGTTTCTTCCGCGTTCTGCTCGTCATCCATGATGTTTCGGTCGCCGATGCCTTCTCTCGCCGACTCGATGGTGAACGTCGCATTCCAACCATTTCCATATTGGATAGAGTAAAGTGGCAACGGATGATTCTGATCTTCGTTCTCCTGGATCTCGTCGTACGTGATCTCGACATTCTGCAAGCGGAGTCCCTTCGTCAGATACGACGGGACGTAGCAAGTAATTTCCAATTGCTTTAAGTCATCTAGAGTCGCGGCCGAAGACACCGCCATCGGGCACAAGAACACCAGTGCGGGTAGAAGGAAACACAACAGCATTCGCTGAATGCCATGCCGAGTCATCACTTCGACATTGTGACCGACTCCATAAAATTGTCGAGAATTGAACGCGTCTTTACAGGAAAGCTGTCAGCTTCCCCTACCGCTGATGATTGCGCTAATATCGCCAGCCAGATGAATGAGCGCGCACAAGAAATCGCGTCCGGTTTGCCGCCGGACCTGAATGCGCTTCCGCGACTAGGTGGATTTCGTTTGCGCGGCATTGCGATGACCCGCCTGGAAACGTTCATCGATGCCGCATTTGCGTTCGCAATCACCATGCTCGTGATCGCGACGCAGCAAATCCCCGATGATATCGAGACGCTCCTCGCTGCTTTTAAGAATGTCCCAGCGTTTGTGGCGAGCATCATTGTGCTCGGAATCTTTTGGCGCGGTCATTGGTTGTGGAGCCGGCGTTATGGCTTGGAGGACGGCGTGTCGATCTCCATTAGCTGGGCAATGATTGTCACGATGTTGATCTA
>DASXYB010000044.1:0-5382 GCA_036502745.1 Candidatus Udaeobacter sp. | reverse complement strand
CGGGTACGAGCCACATCCATCGATCAAAGCGCCAATCGCAGTGTAAGCTGCGACTTTGGGGCGGCGCGCGGGTTTAAAAACAGTATGAAGGTTGTTCTCGGGTTCTCAATTTTTCTCAGCGCAGCCGCGTTGTTACGCGCGGAAACTTCAGTGGAGATCGACTTGCAGGAACAGAGGGCGTACCTGCTGGAAAATGGACGTCCCGTTCTCGCATCACCCATCTCGAGTGGACGCTATGGGCATCTAACGGAGGGCGGCTCATTCAAGGTCATTGAAAAAGAGCGCAATCATTATTCGAGCATCTACGGCAAGATTGTGGACGCGTCTGGACGGACCGTTGTCGCCGACGCCGATGTCGACATGAAAGTGCCGAGCGGCTGCAGATTTGTTCCGGCGCCGATGCCTTATTTTATGCGGTTCCATGGCTCGGACGGAATGCACGCCGGATATTTGCCAGGCTATCCCGCGTCGCACGGCTGTGTTCGCATGCCCGACCAATATGCCGTTGCATTCTTTAACGCAGTGAGCGTCGGCACTCCAGTCACGGTGTTCGGCAGGACGCCAGTCAGTCGCTACTATTCAAGTCAACCTCAAAGAGGTTATCCGCAACGTCCGCGTTTTGGGCCGTTCATGGGTCCAGGCTATCCGCCTCCACCTCCGCCAATGTGGTGGCGGTAAAGTGACGTAGACAATCGTGTCTGCGCCGTGAAACCAGATTTGTAGCCGATTGTCTGCCTCTACTGCTTAGCGGGTCGTACTGGCAGTCTTCGGGCCGTTCGAAAGCTGGACGAGATCAGCCAGGATACTAAGCGCTTCATCGCGCTCTGCATCGATTTGCGGCTCCTTGCTGTTTGTATCGCCGTCGGCTGCAGCGGTGTCAGACAGATCGGTATCCGCGTCGGGAGCGGCGTCGGAATCCACCTTCGGCACAACGCCGTTCTTTTTCGCCTCAGCCAATTTCCCCGGATACATGATCAGTTGCAGATTCGGTTTATCCACGGTATCGAGCGTTACACGATAGATGCTCGGTTCTTCCTGATTTCGCGCCAGGCGTTCTTTTGAGCGCGTTTCCTTGCGCAGTTTATCGTCGGCCAGTTCCTTCTTTCGCGCATCTTCGTTCAGTGAAATCCTGTTTTCGTCGATTTTGTGGCGCAACCGATTCATATCCTCAGAGACGTAGTGAAATTCGGGATCGCTCTTCACGCGCTCCTCTGAACGCCGGCGGAGCTGCTCAATGAAAAGAGAATGATTGTCCGACCACTTGGTGTATTTCGCCTTCGTGACTTCGTCGTATGGCAGCGCATTTTTGAGCGCACCTTCGCCAAATTCAGGAAGATCGCTCAAGCTCGGCAGGACGATATCGGAGGCGACACCGTGCAGCTGGGTCGACCCACCCGCAACACGATAAAATTTTTGGATGGTTAACTTCAACGCACCGTCTTCATCGGTATGACTGCCCAACAGCGAAGCGAAGCGGCCAATCGGAAGGATCGTTTGCACCGTGCCTTTGCCGAACGTGTTCTTGTCGCCGACGATGACGGCGCGGCCATAATCCTGAAGCGCAGCTGCGAAAATCTCGCTCGCGGACGCACTTTGCCGGCTCGTAAGCACAACCATGGGCCCTGCGTAAGCGATGCCCGAATCCGGATCGGACGAAATCCTGGTCGTGCCGTTATAATCTTTCGTCTGAACGATTGGACCTGATTTCAAAAACAAGCCCGTTAGCGATAGCGCTTCTTCCAGTGAACCGCCGCCATTTTTACGCAGATCGACAACGAGCCCGCCGATATTTTCCTTCTTGAGCCGCTTGAGCAATGCCAGCACATCGCGTGTCGTGCTCTTCTGGTGCCTGTCCATGTCGGCGTAGAAAGAAGGCAGGGTCAACCAGCCGAGTTTTATAGGCTCGCCGTTCTCGTCTTTCCTGATGATGATGTCGGCGCGGGCTTCCTGATCTTTCAGCTTAATTTCATCACGCACCAGATCGACATTTTTTCTGTGGGACGGATCGGCGGCATCCGACGGAATCACAAGCAAGCGGACGCGTGTACCTTTCTTTCCGCGAATCATTTCGACGACTTTGTCGAGTCGCATCTCGCGGACATCGACATATTCTGCGGGCCCCTGTGCCACGGCACTGATACGGTCGCCAACCTTGAGTCGCCCGTCCGTTTGCGCTGGTCCACCCGGCACGAGGCTTTCAATTTTGGCGTAACCATCTTCGGAACGAAGCATCGCCCCGATGCCTACGAGCGAGAGGCCCATGTTGATGCTGAAATTTTTCATGTCCGCTTTGCTCAAGTATTCCGAATGCGGATCGTAAGCCTGAGCGAGCGCGTCGAGATAAAGTTTCATCTGCTCGTCTTTATCCTGCTCGTGAACATTCTTGGCCAGACGTTCATAGCGGCGAGAAACGAGTTGCGGCGCGGGCTCGATCGGGTGCTCACTCAAATGTTCCTGAAGCAGTTCGTTTACGATCCGGCCGCGCCAGAGTTGGTCGGCGTCAGCTTCATTTTTCGGCCAAGGCGATTTTTGACGGCTCAACTCGACTGTCGCATTGCTTTTGAAATCGATCGGCTGCTTCAACTGCTCCTTAATTTTCGCCACGCGTTCATCAACGCGCTTCGTGTATAACGCATAAATCTCGTAGCCGGGCTTAAGCGTACCCATAAGAATGTCGCCGGCCATGTCGTTGGCATACTTCTTAGTGACGGCATCAATGTCTTCCTGGGTGAAAAACAGGTGGCTGTAATCGAGCATCTCCAGATACGTCTGCAGGAACTTCTTCGAAACTTCTTCGTTCAGTTTTTGCCGGGTGTAATGACCTTCCTCCAGGAGCCGCCCAACGGACATCGCGACCGTTTCTCGCGAACTCGCGGGTGCTGGCGTCGCCGCGAGCGCGACGGCAAAAAGGATCGTGCAAAGTGCAAGTGATCGTCGCAAAGATAATCTCATTGGAAAAAAGAGGTTTAAGACATTCGCAGAATTCGGCCCGCGACGCAAGACGACGAGACGAAATCGGGCCGCTCTGCGCCTCCGGCAGCCGATTGCAAGCAATCTGCCGAATCGGCGCAGCGACTTCGGCTTTTATTTTTGTGCGATTTCATCTTTTGGATGAGAAGTAGCTGACGGCGGCATTGTTGGGTAGCAATAGACAACCGACGGCGCCGAACATTCAAAACTTCGTTACAATGGCATCTACGACTTACAAAACGTTTTGCGGCGGGATCTTCGAAACCAATTGCTATCTGTTCGAAGCGCGAGACGGATGGATCCTGTTCGACGCACCTGACGGTGCGTATGAATGGGTGCGCTCGCTCGATATCGATCCCAAACTCTTGCTGCTGACACACGGTCACGTCGATCACGTTCAAGATGTTGCGAAAGTTAAACGCCAATTTCACTCCCAGATCGGATGTCACCCGCTCACTGCGCCCATGATTTCTGATCGCGATTTCTTTCGGAACTTTGGGTTCGCGCTCGAAATCGAACCAGTCGAACCAGATTTTCTTATCGAAGAAACACCGAACCGAAGCTTTCTAGGTACTGATTTCGAGGTACTCGAACTCCCGGGCCATTGCCCAGGCAGTCTTTGTTTCTTTTCGCGCAAGGACCAGTTGCTCGTCGGTGGCGACGTTCTTTTCGCCGGCAGCATTGGTCGCGGTGATTTGCCCGGCGGCGATATGGAGCTGCTAATCAACGGGATCAGGGAAAAGCTATTTCCGCTGGGGGACGATGTAAGTGTGCTCTCCGGCCACGGCCCGCCGACAACGATTGGCCGCGAACGCCTGACAAATCCATTTCTGCAGGGTTAAAGAAGACGGACCTTTCGGCCGTGCCTTGCAAGGCGCGTATCACCACGGAATTTCTTTGCGATCACGCAGAAACTTACCGGCGATATCTTGCGGAGCTTCGCTGGCGAGCCAGACGATCGTATCCGCACCTTCCGCCACAGACCGAGTCGCGTTTTCGCCGCCCATTTCCGTCCGTACCCAACCAGGGCACACCGAATTCACGGCAAAGTTCGGCAACGCCGCAGCGAGCTGCACTGTCACGCCGTTTAACGCAGTCTTGGAAATGCAGTAAGCTGGCGCCCAACCATCGGCGCCGCCCGTGAGTTGACCACCGCCGCTGGAGACATTGATCACCCGCGGCTCTTTGCTTTTTCGGAGTAACGCTGCGAACGCGCGGGTCACTCGCAGGGGACCGAGAGTATTCGTCTCCAACGTGTTTCGAAACAGCTCGTCGCTGATTTCCAAAATTGCATCGTCGCCGTCGACTATGATGCCCGCGTTATTCACCAGCACATCGAGATGATCCTCGACGTTTGAGAATTCACGAGCCGCACTCGTGACGCTGTCATTGTCGGCAACGTCTATTTCCAAAAATGTGGCCGTGCCGCCTTTGTTTGCGATTTCCTCCTCCGCTTTGCGACCAGCCTTAGCATTCCGCGCAGCGACAAACACGTGAAATCCTTTGGCCGCGAGCTGTCGCGCGACTTCATGGCCAATGCCTTTATTCGCGCCGGTAATCAACACTGTTTTCACGTCTTATTCATCGGGCGCGTCGGCATTACCGGTTTGCAAAAAATCCTTCAGCAACGGCTGCGGATTCGAGGGCAATTCTTCCACGTCGCGCAATTTCTTAGTGATGGCGCGCGAGCGAACATCGACGTCTTCCATCTTGCGAGAGGCCTGGTCGATCTTCTCCTTAACCGCGGACAGCGAGTCACCGAATTTGCCGAACTCAGTCTTCACTGCCGCGAGCAGATTCCAGACTTCGCTGGAGCGCTGCTGGATCGCGAGCGTGCGAAAACCCATCTGCAAACTATTGAGCAACGCAGCAAGCGTGGTTGGTCCTACGAACGTGACGCGACAATCGCGCTGCACGTTTTGAACCAGGCCAACGCGCCGGATCGCTTCCGCGTAAAGGCCTTCGCTCGGCAAAAATAGCAGCGCAAAATCAGTCGTCTTCGGCGGATTAATGTACTTCTCGCAAATGTCTTTAGCGCAGCGTTTCAATTGCGTCTCCAAAGTTTTGATCGCGCTTTCGACGCCTGCCGGCTCTCCTTTCTCCTGCGCTGCAGCAAGACGGTCGTAGTGTTCCATCGGAAATTTCGCATCAATCGGCAACCAGACCGGCGCGCCATTTTTATCGCCTGGCAATTTGATCGCAAACTCAACGCGCTCGTCCGTGTCCTCGCGCATTTTTATATTTTTCGCGAACTGCTCCGGGGTAAGCATTTCATCCAGCAGAACGCCCAGCTGCCATTCACTCCAGCCACCGCGTGTCTTCACGTTTGTAAGCACACGTTGTAATCCGCCAACGTCACTGGCCAGTTGCCGCATCGCACCGAGACCCTGATGCACTTGCTCCAGTCGCTCA
>DASXYB010000043.1:0-3620 GCA_036502745.1 Candidatus Udaeobacter sp. | reverse complement strand
TCGAAATTTGGATGCGGAAGCACCCGCCCCTTTGATTTCACCGCGGCAAGAAAATCTTCTTCAACGCGCCATTCGCCTTCCAATTCCGCGGGAACATCCACGACGTGCATTGCGGGAGCGCCGATTTTTCCCGTCTGCAACACGTCGGCCGTGAAATCATACGTCAGAGTCCCGGTGCTGCCGTACACTTCCAGCCGATCACCTTCCGCCAACGCATTAATTCCGCTGAACTCGAGCACGCCTTCAGCGCCACTTTCAAAACTGCATAGCACCGTCAGCAAATCGGGAACGATCACGTTGTAGGCGTCGCGCAATGGTTGAATGACTTTTCCGCGCGCGAACACACCTGTGATGTTGCCAAGCCAGCGCTGCAGAACCTCAATGTAAATCCCCAGTGTAAGCGTATTGAGTCCACTGATCTCGATCTTTTGCCGCCAATGCGCCGGTGCGTCGGAATCCAGGTAATTTCCGTGGAAACTTCGCAGCCGCACGTGATGCGGCCGGCCGATGTAATTCTCAGCCAAGATTTTTTTGACCATTAAATCTCCGCTTAGTCCGAAAGGCGGCGGACAGAGCATCGTTACCAACTCCGGATATCGCTTCGAAGCGGCGAGCATTTCCTCGGCCTCGGCCAGGTCCATCGACATGCGCGCCTGGCAAAATACATGTTTGCCCGCCTCAAGCGCAGAGATCGTGACTGCCGAATGCATGTATGGCGTTGTGCCGATCCAGATGATGTCGATGTCCGGGGTCGCCACCAATTCCGCCCAATCGCGCATTGGCAGAGCCGCGAGCGAATTCTCGCGGCAGAAGCTTTCTGAACTTTCGTATGTGGAATTTGAGACGGCGACAATTTCCACGTCCGAATTTTGTTTGAGCGCCGGCAAATGGCGAGTGCGCACGATGTTGCCGGCTCCTACGATTCCGATCCGCAATTTGTGATTATTTTTGTACATTGGCTCTAAGCAATGATCGCTACTGCAGAGCGATTGGTTAACGTCGAGCTACTTTGACTGCTGCGAGCAATTGCGCGTTCAACCTCAACCGGCAACGGTGGTAACGACGGATGGCTGAGCCCTCCAGCGCGCACGGCGGTCGAGCCTTACCTGCGCGCACGTTTGCAAATCATCCGCTTGACCTCCACCCTCAAAGACGGCAGGTTACGCGGCTTTTTTCGTAACATGAAGGTTTGCAGCATCACAGGATCAAGAGCGGTACGCGGTAGCGTGATTCACCGGCGCGGTTTGGCCAAGAAGAAAGGCGGTGTAGGCCGGCACGTCACGAAAATGGTGCCGCGTATTTTCGGGCCCAATTTGCAGCGCCACCGTATTTGGGTGCCGGAGCTGAAGAAATTTGTCCGTGTCCGCGTCACAGCACGCGGTCTTAAGACAATAAATAAGCAGGGTGCTTACAAAGCGCTGAAGAAAGCCGGCGCCATCTAATACCGAGGCGTCTCACTGAGACGCCTACAGCAATTGCTACGGTTCTCGCCAGGTAAGCTGTAGCGGCCATTGCATCGTAGTGGCGATTATGTCAACCGCCTCTGCAGTTTTTTGGTGCTGCTTTGCTTTTGTCCGTGGCCGGTCAAGTGAACCATCGTTAAATTCGATTAGGTAACCTTCGTTGATTAGCCAACGCAGATCGGAAGCGAGCGCCAGTCTCCGCGGCTCGCCCTCCTCGGTGGCCCCGTTGCTAGTCAATGTTTCGAAAAGCTGCTTCCGACTGATTCCCACCGTCGTCGAGACTGCTTCGAATATCGCGTTCACCAACGGAGACACGCCGGCGTGCTCATGAACAAACGCGCGGACGCGAATTGGCGAAACAAACAACATGCCGCGCCGATGACGAAAAATGTGCAGACCGTTTTGTCGGAACCGGTTCGCCAGCTCCTGCATCATGTTTGAAGGAGAACGGGTTTCGCGTACCCACGCCTCCTCGATCGCCCCGTTCAGGACCCGGTCCGGCAAACTCCGACTTGACGTGCCGCCGACAGTTACGTCGTCCACGTTGCGGATAAGTCCGGCAAAATATTGTGAACGAAAGTGTCGTTCTGTTTCCGCAGCAGACGAAAACGTCAGAGGCGTTTGCTCCCGCACGGTTGTGTAAGTCGTGACTTTTCTGGCTTCCTCTTTCCAGCGTTCCACCATGGCGGGATCGCTGACGATCTCAATTTGCCGCTGATAATCGGCAAAGCTGAACCGCCGGCTGAAACGTTGCTCGTATAAGCTGCGCAGTTGGGGCTGATAAGCGTGGTGATTGGTTGGGCCCAAAAGTGTGCCGCTTAACCGACATCTTGCGACGTTCGAGAAATTTCCCTTTACCGGATCGGTTTCTACAACATTGACCTGGTAAAAGTCGCGTTGGGCAAATCTGAATGCATTTCGCTCGAGGAATTCCCGGTCCACGGAGACTTCGCCGTCTTCGCCCAATCGAAGAAACGGCGCTTCGGCCTTTGCCGTGAGACGAACTTCATAACGCCCCGCCTTTTCCAGGAACAAGCGGGCTAAAACAAACAACGAATACGCAACCGAACCGGACTTGATCTGGGCAACCACATTTTCCAAAACGTTCTGACGCGGCAGAAAACGAATCGTTCCCTCAAATGGCTTTGACGCAGGCGGCGCAACGCGTTCCGATGGACGGTTTTTGCTTCGACCGGAATCGCGCCGTGTGGTGCCTTCTGTCTTGGGCATTCTGCCGCGGTCGCGTTTGTCCGGCTTGGATCGCGAGTGTCGGGTTTGTCCTGGCCGTTCGCGGAATGCTCGATCCTCGTGTCTGGCGCCCCGCTCGCGGCTGCGTCGTTCAGTCGGTGCATCTTCGCCGGTGTAATGGTCGTAATGGTTGGTCGCACCGGGTTCTTTTACCCATGCAGGCAAAAGCTTCAGATCAAGAAGGTCGGCAGGCTCGACGGGCGGAGCGCTCATCACGTTCATCTACTCGAACAGTAAACGGAAGCAAACGGCAAGCTGAGGCTAGTCACTGCTGACGGCTTCTCCAAAAAGGTTGAGAATCACGAACACGCGCTGGCGCTCTATTTCATGTATTAAAATCTCGGTGACATCCATCAAACGCTGCGTGTCACTCCGGCAATGGACGCGGGCACATCAGATCATGTTTGGCAGATTGCGGAAATCGTTGCGCTGCTAGATCAGCACGCGTGAGATCTGTAAATATTCGGAAACTTGGCCTTACAGTTTCCGTAGATGTAAGCGTTCTAGGGGGAACAAAGCCGCCCTTCACGCCCATCGGGTGCGGGGGGCGGTGATTTTTTTTGCAAGGATAGCCCCAACAACAAATTTTTTACGTTTCATCCAAACTGTACCACTCCCGAAATTGGGTAGTGGCTCAGTTTGAATCCAGTAAGCTAACGATTTCTTCAATCTCCCAAACATGATCGGAGATTCCGGCTTCCATAGCGGGCGTCACGCGCAGCGATTGATGGATTCGCCCGAAATTGTAATACATGTAGTGAATTGCAATGGCGTACTCGTGGTTTTCTAGCTTCTTAGAGAAGCCATTAGTCAGTCGCGTGAATCGGCGCATCGACATCCTCATGGTCAAATTCTGACGCTCTATGTAGCTGGTAGAAATATGCGCATAATCGGGATTTCCCTTTATGA
>DASXYB010000042.1:0-11418 GCA_036502745.1 Candidatus Udaeobacter sp. | reverse complement strand
GTCGTAGATGAGCATCCCGGCTTTGTGATGATGAAGACTCGCGTAGGCGGCACCCGGGTGGTGGATATGCTCTCCGGCGAGCAACTGCCACGAATTTGTTAGCCCACTTCGCGAAATTCATTGTAGAGCGACCCTCTCGGTTGCCAATTCTGTTGTAGCGACTGCTTGCGACCGTCGGAATGCACTGTAAAACGCATCGCTTCTTGTTCAGTCCTGCGGGTATGTCATCGTGTCAGCACTCGAAAGCTTGTGTCGTTAATGAGGACCGACCCGCTCGACCCGCATTGTTCTGCTAGCCGTAAGGCGGCAAAGATCATCTGGCGAACTCCTGTTTAAAACGACGAAGTAGACTCTGATTGTCTGATGTCATTCGTACGGTGTCGTTAACGATGTCGGAGATTGCGCTTTGCGATCCCAAATCTTGTCAGAATCCCGACTGCAAAAACTGAAAGCGGCCCCCTTTCGATTCGCACAACCGTTTTACGGCTAACCTTGTACCGGCGGCTTGTCCTCTCTTAATGTCAGCGCAATCGCATACAGCGCCGCGTAAGCATCCATCGCTTGCTGCGACCAGATATCATTGTGATCTTTGATGATCTCCTTTGGGCAACGGATGATCCAGTAGGGCGTATCTTTATATAAATAAACGCCGGACTTTGATTCCTCCCATGCTACAGGTCGATAAGTCCGCCCTCCAGTTTTATAACAAGAGAACTTCTTAAATGTCTCGGTTTGCGGCGGGAAGTTGATGCGCCAATGCCGGGAAGGTTCGTGTTTTCCGCGCGGCGAAGTCGTGAAGTCAAGTGTTTCTCCAGCGTGAAGTAGATTGTTACGCAGGTGATTAGTAACAGGAGTTCCAGCGGAAGCCGCTGGTTTTGAATGTTCGATAAAGCGATTAACGAGCAGGGGATTATGGCCCGGCGTATGCCTGTAATAGTATGATTGTTGAATTAGCACCTCGCCACTTCCCTGTTTTGTGGCGAGAATAAAATCATCTCCACGATACTTGCGGCGCAAGGTGGGCAGCAAAAAGCAAAGCCTATTCGCCAGCGGATGAGTTATGCCGGTAGCCCAGTCGCCGGATGAAGTCAGCGAGAAAAAGACCGGCGAATTCGCGCCCGTGACGTGATACCGCGACATGGCATGACCATGCGCCGCCAACAAACTCTGAAATTGTCTCGCGTAGATCGAGGGCGCGGCCGAATTGACCAGCAAGACGGTATCGAATGGAAGAGGATTGGCCTGAGCTTCGGCGCCTGTTTCGTCTGCGCGGAAAGGCCACGCCATGATCAGTTCGCCGACAGTCGCATTCTGGAATGTTCTCTCCAGCATGAGGCCGCCGAACGAATGGCCAATAAGAAACACGTGACTGCGCGGGAGAAAGCGCTTGGCTACCCGCGCACAAGTCATGATTGTTCGCGACAGTGCCGTTCCGCTGGAAAGATGTTCCGGCACACCTTTGCGATCGAAATACGAGAATGTTTCTAACAATCCGTTGAGCCCGGGAAAGCGCGCAGCCTGCCGGAGATCGACGATCTCTCCGCCGTATCGCTCCGTAACTTGTCCAAATGGTTCCGTCTCTGGGCGAATGGCGTGTCTCAAACAAGCGCCGCGCCACGAGAGGTAGATGCCATGCACGCGATGCTGCGCGTGTTCGCGGTCAGTGTTCGTGGCCAGTTGATGAAGGAATTCATTGAAATCGATGACGTTGCCGGATTGCCCGTTGTTACGCCAGCCATGCAGAAAGATTACCACGATCAAGTGCTCATACTTCTGCGCCAGGGCGATCACCTTCTGGTAGGCATGCTTGTGTTGAAGGAAATCAAGGTAATCACCACGTTCGTCGAACTCTACAAACGAACAGGAATATGGCAGCCCCTTCTCCGGCGAGAGGCTTTCGATGTACCATTTCCGGGAGTTACGAAGATCGGCCTGCGGATCAGCAATATTCTCACCAATCGGCCCGGTCACGCGCACTTTCCGCAACGCCACGCCACGAGAGGCGCTGCCCGCGACCCAAGTTAGGAGAAAAGATAACAAAAACCCGGCCGCGGCAAAATAAAGCAAGTTATTCCAAGCCGTCGCAAATATGAGATGAACTACCCATCCCAAGATGGACAAGATCAGTACGAAAACGATTCGGAAGAGCAGCATCGCGTCCTCGCACAAGAAAAATCACGTCTTGTTTCAACAAACAAGGTCTTTTCGGTCCTGCGAGTACAACCCGATCGATGATTCCGATAGAATTCGAGATGACAGTAAGGGCGTGATACTTCCTGGCATCCATTTTGAAACTTTGCGTTGGCGTTCAATGCCCTGCTGAATAACCTCGCAAAATGAAGATTCTGTCGATCACCGGCGTGATCTTCAGTCTGGCAGTGGCCGTTGCTTGTCTCTCAGTTTATGCGGGAGATTCGCCGGAGGAAAAAGCGTTCGTCGATAGGTTGCGCGCTCGATTTGTCCCCGATTGCGGCATGCGATGCGGTTAGCTGATTTTTCACAACGACGGGAAATTGATTTCTAGCCAAGGCGATGTTTGGACTGTGCCGCTTAACGCCATCGGTTTATTTGCGGCCGCGGTCGAAACTCTCCTCTTCATTTGGCTGAGCTTCGATAAACATGGCGCCGCCGATCGGGCGATATATTAACACTTGTTTGGCGTGGCCCCGTTGGATGCGATATCGTTTTTACTCGGCGCGCTCATTAGTCGGTTCGGTTGGCTGAGGCGGAAACTTTCCGGGCGCGACCCGGAATCGGTTTTTGCCTCGCACAAGCTGTAGCACAGGCATCTTGCCTGTGGGGCAAGCAGGCGTCCCGCCTGCTACAGGAATCGCAGGCGAGACGCCCGTCGGCCCCACAGCCAAGATGGCCGTGCTACGCAAAGATCACGCGCTCGATGTGCGTGTAAATGTTGAAGGAGGGCGGACGCAAAAAACCTATGAGGGTTTGGTTGCTGTCGCGAGCGAGCTCGACCGCAAGACTTGAAGGCGCTGACACAGCGGCCACGATCGGAATTCCGGCAGAAAGCGCCTTTTGTATGATTTCAAACGACGCGCGACCACTGGCCACAAGAATGTGTCTATCCAATGGTAGCAGCTCGTCGACAAACGCTCGTCCGACTGCTTTATCCACTGCGTTGTGGCGGCCGATATCCTCGCGCGCAATTTTCAATTTGCCATCCACGCCGAAAATTCCCGCGGCATGGATGCCGCCTGTGCGCGCGAAATCGCTTTGCGCCTTGCGCAAGGTATCAGGAAGCGACAGCAGTGTTTCAATATTAATCCGGATATCAGTCGATCGTACCGCAGCGAAATTTTGCCGGATCGCGTCAATGCTTGTTTTGCCGCACAGACCACAACTACTGGAGATCGTTCCGAAACGTTTCGTCGAATTCAGTCTTAGTTTCACACTGGAGGTCAGCTCCACATCGACTCGGTTATCGTCAATTACTGAAATGCTCGCGATCTGGTCGCGAGCGCGCACGATACCCTCCGAAAGTAGGAACCCGGCCGCGAGTTCTTCATCGTGACCCGGGGTACGCATCGTAGTCGCGATGGGTTTGCGTCGCACGCGGATTTCCAGCGGCTCCTCGATAGTTAGGTCGTCGGGCAAGTACTCGAGTTCACCGTCGCGTTTTCGCCGGATGATCTTCTGTGATCCGATGCCGCTTTCTTTCATGTGATTTGAGACGCCTCAATGGTAGCATGGGAACGATGGAAATTTGTCACCTGTTCATTTCCAGCGGACACAATTTTGTTGGCCATCACGGCCGCGATCCGGACACGCATCCGATGATTGAAACATCCGAAATAGAATGCGTGGCAGGGCGCGGCATTCGCGATGATCGGTATTTCGATTTCAAGGAAAATTACAAAGGTCAGATCACTTTCTTTTCGGTGGAAGTTTTCGATGAACTTTGCAGCGCGATGCAAATTGATGTCGACTCGCCTTCTCTGGCACGACGTAACGTGATTACATACGGCGTTGATCTCAACGAGTTGATAGGACAGGAGTTCGAACTGCAAGGCGTTCGTTTTTTAGGAATGGAAGAGTGCCGGCCATGCTATTGGATGGACGGCGTATTTGCACCCGGTGCGCAGGAATTTTTGAAGGGCCGTGGCGGTCTGCGCGCAAAAATTCTGACAAATGGGAAATTGTGTTCGATGAAATTGTCATCCCGAGCGCGGTCGAGGGCGCAAACGTAGTTTGAGGTGATGCCTCAGGATTCCTCGACTTGGCTTTGCTCCGTTCGGAATGACCTTAGCGCCGTGCTGCTTGCGGGCGGTGAATCGCGCCGCATGGGCACAGACAAAGCGACAATTGTTTTTCGCGGAAAACCGCTCTGGCAAGTTCAACTCGAAACGCTGCGCGAACTGCGACCGGCAACAATTCTTGTTTCTGCAAGAACAGATCCATCATGGCGACCTGACGACGTGCAGTTCATCGAGGACGCCCCACCATCACGCGGCGCGCTTAGCGGGATTGCCGCTTCGCTGGTGAAGATTCGCACCCCGCATCTTCTTGCGCTCGCGATCGACATGCCATTCATGACTGAAAAATACCTTCGGTCGCTTTGCCATGCGATTGAGCCCGGCCGCGGTATCATCGCACAGATCAACAATCGTGCGGAGCCGCTGGCCGCCGTGTATCCGCGCGAAGCAGAAATTGATTTTCGTGCTGCGCTCGCAGGCTCCGATTTTTCATTGCAAAACATTGTTCGTCACCTGGTCACGTCTGGAAAACTGCGGGCAATATCTGTGACGGAAGAGGAGAGGCGGCTTTTCCGAAACGTGAATAACATGTCCGACGTAGATGCTACGCTAACAGTCGATTGAGGTCTGGAGTTTGACGGAAAACTTTCAGAAAATGCAAGCTACGCTTGAAAATGAATTACATCTGTTCCATATATTCGCCGCGATTTGGGCTCTAATGAAATCGTTGATCTTCCGCAGCGCTGCTTTGCTGTTTTTGATTCCGACGGTCGGCTTTTCCGCCACCAAGGTACTGAATCTCTCCCACTACGACGTGATGCGTCCGGATTTCGCCACGATGAAGCAGCAAGGGATCGTCGGTGTAATTCACGAAGCGACGTATCCGCCGTTCGTTCGCGACCCAAAATATTTGGATCGCCAAACGGGAGCACTACAAGCGGGACTGCTGTGGGGAGCATATCACTACGCTAACGGAAGCGATCCAATTCGGCAGGCTGATCATTTTCTAAGTGTCGTCTCGAGTGCGTGGGCACAAGCCAATCCTGCGGTGCGACCGAGCGCAGGTGTCCTGCTCGTACTCGATTTCGAAAAGAATGGTCATTATCCCGGCGGAACGATGCGCGCAGACCAGGCCGTCGCGTTCGTCGAACGCATTCGGTCACGCACAGGTGTGTATCCCGGAATTTATTCGGGCGAGTACCATCTCGCGCAGGTTTTGAATAGCGCGCGAGTAACTCCTGCACAGAAACAAACGCTTACGAATTGCTGGCTCTGGGTTGCAAATTACTCCAAGGAACCGAGTGCAACCGCGCCGTGGAATTACTGGGCTCTGTGGCAATACTGCGGGGACGGTAAATGCCGCCTGCCGCGTTCTGCTTACCCCATAGGTATTGCCAACATCAGAAAAGCAGAACTCAATATTTTTCGAGGCAGCCGAAATGATCTTGCAGACTTCTGGCAGCGACGCGCTTGGAATCCTTCGGGAGGAGCGCCTCGCTCGGAATCAAAACTGACAGCCGACCTGTAACAATTGCGCGGCCGTCGTGCGAAACGACCGCTCGTCATTTCTCAATCCCGCGCTTCGTCGTGAGATAAACCGCGAAGCTGCCCAGCCAATGACCGCCTTCGTAATGTTCGCCGGTCACCGCTGCGAGGCCGGCGCGCCGATGCGCTTCTGCTGCACTGGTTAGTGCTGGACGACGTGGATCATCGGCAGGAAGAGAAGAGAGAATGCCTTCCAGCATCCATGCTCGGCTCAAATTTAATCCGTCGAGATGCGCCAGCTTTGGATCGCTAGGATCGGGTGAAATCGCCACCGGCAACCAATCCGCTGTCGCCGTTCTCGGAATTTGGGGCAGAAATTGGCTGAGCCATTTCGCGAAATCAGCTTGCGTCAAGACGCGGCGCATGACGTCGGCCTCGGCGATACAAGGCGAAAGAAAATCTTCACCCGAGGGCTCGTACGCCAGCGGACAGTCCTTATCCATCAGATAAAATTTTCGCGCTGAATCAGAGGCCAGTTTGGCGAGGCGCTGATCATTTTTGATTCGCGCACAATCGAGAATCAGGCCAAGCGCGAACGCCGTTTGATTGTGCTCACCGATGCGTATCGGATGCGACAGTTTCGGTAGCCACATGGTTAGTCGCTCGATCGCTGCGTCCTCAAGCGGCTTCAGGTTTGCCAACATTTCGTGCGCTTGCGGATCGTCCCATTGGCGCAGCTCGGCGCAGAGTTGCAACAGCCACGCTAAACCGTACGGCCGTTCGAAGCTGGCGCGGCCCTCTCCGCGTAGATATGCGGCTTCAGCCTTCAGATTTTCAGCGGCGAGACTTTTTTTCAAAGCCTCGCGCGCAGCGTTTGCGAATCGCGCATCTGGAAACGTACGCAGTAGCCGCACCAGCAACCAATGTCCGTGCACTGACGAGTGCCAATCGTAACAGCCGCAAAACGCGGGTGTGAGTTTGCATGGAGGCGCGACATCGGCCTCGCTGTTCAGAACGTGACTGATCTTGTTCGGGTATTCCTTATGAACACACTGCAGCGCCAGTTTTGCGAAATGTTCGGCAGCATGAGCATCAAACATTCCTGCGGAGGGTTTCGCCTGAGGACTTATTTGATCAGCTGAGTCTTCAGCTACGACGCATAGCAGGGGCGCTGCCACAACCGCGCAAACAAACTTTTGCAAAAGTGAAGGTTGGAATTTGAACACCACAGCGGCCACAATCACGCTACCGCTCCGCTTCGTAAAGATCGTTGCGCGGATTTTCTAACCAATCGCGCGGCCGTTGTATTCGCGTAGCTCAAATACTAGACTGCGCGCGTTAGACAGCTCGCACGATATGAATTCCCTCGATTACTACAAAATCGAAGAACTTCTAACGGATGAAGAGCGCGCGATCCGCGATCGGGCTGCGCAGTTTGTGCAGAAGGAAGTCCTACCCCAAGTGGTTCCGTGCCATCGGGCTGCGAAATTTCCGGATCATTTGGTTCCGCGCATGGGCGCACTGCGTCTTTACGCGCCGTATCTTAAGGAACACGGCTGCGCAGGCGTAAGCTACACAGCGTACGGACTGATCATGCAGGAACTGGAACGCGCGGACTCCGGCGTCCGCTCACTGGCGTCAGTGCAAGGCGCGCTCGCAATTCAGGCGATCCATACCTTCGGTTCCTCGGAGCAACACGCGCGATGGTTGCCCGGTTTGGTGTCGGGCGAGCGGGTAGGTTGCTTTGCTTTGACGGAACATGGACACGGTTCAGACCCGGGTGGAATGGAAACGCGCGCGAGACGCGACGGTGATCATTACATTTTGAACGGCAGCAAATGCTGGATCGGCAATGCATCTATCGCAGATGTCAAAGTAGTTTGGGCGAAGGATGACGACGGCCATGTCGGCGGATTCGTAATAGAAAAAGACGCACCCGGATTTCGCGCGCGTGACATCGAGGGGAAGTTTAGCCTGCGAATGTCTCGCACGTCGGAGTGCTGGTTTGAAGATTGCCGAATCTCTGCGGAGAACCGACTGCCGAACGCTCGCGGACTCAGTGCGCCGTTATCCTGCCTATCCTACGCGCGTGTAGGCATAGCGTGGGGCGTCATTGGCGCGGCGATTGATTGCTATGAAACTGCGCTGGCTTACGCCAGATCGCGTCAACAATTTAGCCGCCCGATTGCCAGCTTCCAACTCGTGCAACAGAAACTTGTCTGGATGGCGCAGGAAATCACGAAGGCGCAGTTATTGGCACTCCGTCTTACGCGTATGATGGACACCGGCACATCGCGTCCTGCACAGATCTCGATGGCGAAACGCAATAATGTCTGGATGGCGCTGCAATGTGCGCGCAAGGCGCGGGACATTCTTGGGGCTGCAGGCATCACCGACCAGTATTCCGTCATTCGACACGTAATGAATCTAGAGAGCGTCTTCACGTACGAAGGTACACACGACATTCACACCCTGATCATCGGGCGCGATTTAACGGGCTTGAATGCTTTTGGCGGATAGTCCGGTGCGCACGCGCCCTCGCCGGAATGCTCTGCAGGGAAAGTTCACGATGGCGAAGGCGCCATCGCCAGCACGCACGCGCGGCGCGTGCGCTCCCCAGAACTGGCCGCACGCAGGCTAGTGTATCGCGAGCTCCCTCGCTTCGCTCGGGATGACAGATCATAGAGATTGGTTAAGCTAAAATATGAGTGAGTCTGTTTACATTCTCGGCGGCAGTCGCACGGATTTTAAGCGCAACCTGAAGAAAGAAGGTAAAACGATCCGGCACGTCATTATCGAGGCCGGTAAAAAAGCCATCGACGATGCGAAGATCGATGCCGGCGAAATTCAGGCGGGCGCGGTTGGAAATTTCAACTCGGGCCAGTTCACGAAGCAATTGCAGCTCGGCGCGTTTATTCCGGAGATCGATCCGAAATTGCGCGGTATCCCCACTATGCACACTGAAGCGGCCTGCGCGTCCGGCGCGCTGTCGGTGTTGTTAGGCGCGGAATGGATAATCGGCGGGTTTTATGACGTCGTGCTGGTCGTCGGCGCTGAACAGCAAAAAACGATGTCGGCGCTCGATGGTTCTGATGTGCTTGGTGCGGCTGCCGATTATCACAACGAAAAGCCGGAGTACGGCGATTTTATGTTCCCGAAATTGTTCGGGCGTATCGCCCAGATTTACATCGAGAAATATGGCGCGACCGAAGCGGATCTTGCTCTCGTGGCATGGAAAAATTATGCGCATGCGAAACTGAATCCGCTCGCGCAAATGCGCGACGCCGATCTCACTCTCGATTGCGCATCGCAAGTTTCGGATAAGAATCCGCACGTCGCGCCGCCGCTTAAAGTCTCCGATTGTTCGCAAATCACCGATGGCGCGGCATCACTTGTCCTCGTGTCCGGGAGATATCTGGACAAAATCGGGCGCGACAAAACCAAAACTGTCCGCCTATTTGGGTATGGTCACACGACCGATTACTTACCGCTCGACAAAAAGGATGCGCCAACATTTTCGATTGCGCGCAAAGCTGCGGAGAAAACTTTTCGAATGGCGAACCTGACGCCGCGTGATCTTCACGGTGCCGATGTTCACGATTGTTTTTCGATCACAGAAATTATCGCCTACGAAATCCTCGGCCTCGCCGAGCCGGGCAAGGGCGTCGATCTTGTGAAAAGCGGGGCGACAACGCTGCCGGCGGTGCGTCGAGAAAAATCCAAAGCGCCGTTCCAAATTCCAGTGAACGCGGGTGGCGGTCTGATCGGTGACGGTCATCCTGTAGGCGCGACGGGCGTTCGCCAGGTGTTCGAAGCGTATCAACAGCTGACCGAACAAGCCGGCGCGCGTCAGATCGAAAACGCGAAGCGGTTTCTTACGTTCAACATGGGCGGCAGCCTAACGACTTCGGTCGCGATGCTGTGGGGTCGCGACTAAATCCGATTGGCCGTTTAGCTCGATCGTAACCGCGCCACTTTGATGCGGCCCGGGAGACAGTTTGGCAATCCAAAATGCGTGGGCGTGCGTTTTCTGAATGTGGTCTCCCTGCAGATCGAAGAACTGCCGCCAGTCATTAGAGAGGACGTGGAGGATTTTCTGGAAACGCATCCACACGGTCCGGCTGCCCTGCTCCGTCCCAAATTAGGGGTAGTTGGCACGGTTTGGCTTGCTTATATCGGGCCCAAGCTACAACGCTGCACTAGTGGCTTGGGACAGACGCCGCGTGATGCGTTGGAGGATTTCAACTTGCGCTTCATGGAACCGCTCATTTCTCAAAGCGGTTTCGAACGATAAGCCACAGGCCTACCCGCCAGATGAAGATTCCATTCACACTTGGAAAAGTCGGCCATTTTGGACTGGCCGTGCGCGATCCGAAGAAGAGCGCGAAGTGGTTCGAACGCGCCTTGGGTTTGCAGAAACAATTCGAATTCGACAACGGTGTGGCGGTTGGGAACGACTGCGTCACGATCGCGTTGTTTAAAGGAAGGCCGTCGCCGGAAACGATTGATCACTTGTCATTTCATTTGCCGAACATGGTGACGTTGCGAAAGGCCCTCGCTCACTTGAAGAAGGTCGGCGTCGATATTGAAGATCCCGGCGACGAAATCGGACCGGAAGCCCCGGGCTCTAAAAACATGGGCCTATGGTTCCATGATCCCGATGGCTATCGCTGGGAACTAAACGTGCTCGGCCGAAAATAGTGCTCCAAGAAGTGACGGCTTTTCCAGCTGTCATTTTTCTTTCGAATAGCGCAGAAGCCGTCATTGCTTCAAGAGTGACCGGCGATTGTTCACGTTGCGTTAAAGCCAGCGAATGAACAGCTCCGCGATTACCGTTGCTCAGAGTAACGCCTTTGTAACGACTTGCGATGTATCGCCGACCCACAACGGCCCACTAGATGATTGCGCTTTGCCGTTAAGGACCCAATCGATGTGGCAGGTTTCAAAACCGGTTGCCGTAATCCGACATGGCGGGATTCCCATCCGGCCGTGGTAGTCCACGCTGTATGCGTATAGCAACTGTTGCGCGCGGGTGCCCGCTGCGTGGGAAAACCATTTCGGACGAGTTGGCTTTCAGTTTGCTAGGTGAGAATCATTTTTAGGGCACGGCGCTGAACGCGCAGGCGCCCGATCGCGTGGCAGGTGGGTCGTCGAGTGGATCGGCTTCCGCCGTTGCGGGTGGTCTGGTGGATTTCGCGTTGGGTACGGATACGGGTGGCTCCGCCCGCATTCCCGCTAGTAATTGCGGAATCTGGGGCTTCCGTCCAGCGAATGGCTTCGTATCAGTTGCTGGCGTCAGATCCGCTAGCGCCATCGTTCGACACCGTCGTCATCCTCGGGCAGAATGCGGATGTACTGGCAAAGGTGGCACTCGTTTTGGTGGGCCTCGCGCCGGTGTCTTCGAATAAACCCGCAACGATTCACTTGATCCGAGAGGCTTTCGACCTTGCGGACGGCGACGTTCAGCAAAGTTTCATTACTCGCGAGGCATGGACAGGACTCATTCTTGTTACGAGTGGCGAAGAATGTTGGTCGAGAAATCGTCTGCGTTGAATGATTTGTAGAGGTGCGGCCACGCAGTGGGCACCCAGGGTTCAATCACGTGCGTAGCGCACGGCCAAGTGCCTGCATTGACACGATATTTAGGGGTCTTAACTTTTTCGTCCATCATAAAATGAACACTTTTGCCTCTGAGAGTGGGGACGGAAAAGCCTTCGTTTCG
>DASXYB010000041.1:0-2587 GCA_036502745.1 Candidatus Udaeobacter sp. | reverse complement strand
TCTTCGCCGAACTCGCCACCGCCACGAATGTTTGCAACCACGTAAACGCCACCGCGATCGAACCAGAGCCGCCGCGTAAAATCAAAGTTGGGCGACATGCTGATTCCATAGCCACCGTAGGCGTAGAGCAGCGTCGGATTGTTTCCGTCGCGCTTGATTCCTTTTCGAGAAAGGATGTTCAGTGGAATTTTTGTGCCGTCCTTCGAAGTGGCGAATTCGCGTCGCACTTCGATATCGGCAAACGACACAGGGGACGTGCTCTGCAGGGCCGTCTTCACGGGGTCGGTTTTACCATTGAGACAATGGAACCACGCTGCCGGATCGGTATAGCTTACGTCGCGTAACAGAAGAGATCCGTCTTCGAGCTCGAGCAATTCCTGCACAGCAGAGATTTGTGGGGTCGAGATTGTGGTTTCATTCTTGCCATTCAAATCGAAGCGCCGGATTTGCGATGGTCCTCCGAGCAGATCGGCGACGTAGAGCGCATCCGCGCTCGGAACGATTTCCTCGATTACCGCTTCCCCGGAAGCAATAATCTCCGCGGCATTTTTTAATTCCGGCACATCGAGCGGCAAACGAAGAACTTTTCCGCGCGGCGCATCGGCGCGCGAAAGCAGATAGAGCGCATTGTCTCGGCCGAGCCGGGCGAGCTTTACCTGATCGCTGAATTGGGTGATCTGCTTCCAGCTTTGATCGGGGCCGAGCAGATAATGCGCGAATTCGCCTCCATCGCCGTTGGCTACAGTCGCAAGAATGTATTTGCCGTCGCGCGAAGCTGCGAGGGCGATCTCTGCGATCCGCGGGAAGTCTTTGCCAATCGAATACTTGTCGTCTGTATCGGGCGTGCCGAGCTTATGAAAGTAAATCTGCTGATAAAAATTGAGATCAGCATCCGGTCGCTCGCCTTTCCTTGGAAATCGTGTGTAAAACACCCCACTTCCATCCGTGTTCCAAGCCGCGCTGCCACCTGCAGTGGGATACTGGACATGTGCAATCGCGTCCGGCAGCGCTTTGCCTGTCGCAGTTTCGTAAAAATGAAGTGTGCCGTCTTCGCTGCCACCTTTGGAAAGTGAGATGGCGACGTGTTTGCCGTCCAACGATGGCACAAACCAGTCGATCGCAGTCGTGCCTTTCGTGTCGAGAACGTTGGGATCGAGCACGACTTTTTCCGACTTAAGATCATCCGCCGACGCGAGCGTCACCAAGAGCGGCTGTTGTTTCGGCGGCTGGAATTTCATCGCGAACAAAATCCCCGGGCGTGAGACCAGCGAGAAATAGTTCGGCGAAGTTTTGGCGTACCACTCTTGTAACTGTTTTTCAATCGCTGCCCGATCCGGGAAGCTGTCGAGATATTTACGTGTCCTCTGGTTCTGTGCATCGGACCACGCTTTCACCTGTGAGTCCTCGTCCGATTCGAGCCACTGATACGGATCTTCCACGGTTATCCCGTGGTATTCGGTCATCACTGGTTTCTTTGCAGTGTCCGGCGCTTTCTCGGCCAAAGTGGTATCGTTGAGCCTAAACGCCCCGGCTATCACGACTAGAGACAGTAAGAAATTCGGTTTCATGCGGAGAGACAATACCCGCGCGGGTTACTCGCGAAAGATTTTGCTAGGGTCTCGCGGGCGCTGGTGACGCCTGCGAAGCCACTGCGTATCGTGGCTCCTTTACCTGTTTGCGAACCGCTGCGAACAACCTTCGAATCCCTGTCAGGCTTACGCGATTGTCGATGAACGCTGGCAAAGGGGCACCGCTATCCGTGTAGATGGAATACGTGGCGAGTGTTTTGGTGGGTCCTTCAGGGTCAAGCCGCCAGCTGCCCTCGCAAATTTTGACACGCACTACACCTTTCTTTTCCGGCGGGCCCAGTTCATTCGCTGGCGACCACCGGCTTGTATAGACCACACCGTTCGGTACGGGCAATGACTTCTTCGAGACGCGCAGTGTGTAATCACGATCTGCGCAAATCTTCGGCGACAGCCGCTGATACCCAATCATCGTGTCGCCATCTTGTCTAATCAGCCGGCATTCCGTCGTGAAAGGCATGAATTTTGGATAATTTTCGAAATCGTCGATCACAGCGCCCACAGCGCGAGTCGGCGCGTCAATCGGACCGACTGCTTTGAATTCCTTGTGCGGCGAACCTGGGTGCAGCCGACTGTAGATTTCAAGATCTTTGTCACGAGCCACGATTTTCCAGCTCGTGTCTCCGCTGCCCGCGTCCTCGCCAACAACGAAGGCGGGACAGCTGACAAGAACGATCGACATCAGACCCCGAAAAACTCGCTGACGCACGCGCGATGATACACGTTCCAGGCGCAAGCGCCACAGAGTCGCAACGTTTTGTCACAGCGCGAGCCTCACGGGAGTCACAGAAATGTTTTGAATCTCCATGAACTCTGCGTTCTCTGCGGTTAGTTGTTGGTTTCTTTATGGATCTTCAGGCCACGGTTCTGATTGTTGACGACGAGAAGCATACGCGCGACGGCCTGCGGCGTTTACTTGAGCACGATTACGACGTGTATGTCGCGGCCGATATCGTTGGTGCGATGGACGTGCTGGAGCGCGAGCAAGTTGATGTGCTGCT
>DASXYB010000040.1:0-5351 GCA_036502745.1 Candidatus Udaeobacter sp. | reverse complement strand
GTACGAACGTCTTCTGCTCGACGCGATGAGTGGCGATCCCACGCTTTTTGCGCGCGGCGACGAGGTCGAACAAGCGTGGGCTTTCATCGATCCAATTGAGGAAGCGTGGCACGCAAAGAAAGATCCGCCGGAGTTATACTTTTATCCCGCTGGATCGTGGGGACCTGAAGCTGCAGATGATTTGCTCGCCCGTGACGGCAGGGCATGGAGAAGATTATAGACCTCGTTATGCCTGCGATGGCTGAGACATACTCGTTAGGCGCTCCGGTCGAGCTCGGAAAAATTGGGCAGGAGCTTAAAAAGCTGTGGCAAGAAGGCGAAGGCGCAATGACTCGTGCATCGCTTATGAATCTTGCCGTTTACAGCGAACAACCGGGTTCCCTCAGCAATAACACGCAACTGATGGCGAAGATCACCGAAAATCATGCCTGTCGCGGGATTGTTACCGAAGCGGATTGCTGGTCCGAAGAAAATCGCGTTGACGCCTGGATCAGCGCGCATTGTCACGTAAGCAGTGCCGGAAACAAACAAGTTTGCTCCGAGCAGATTTCATTCCTGCTCAAAGGCGAATGCACCGCCCAACTACCTAGCATCGTCCTCTCCAATCTGGATTCGGATCTGCCGCTTTATCTTTGGTGGCAGGAAGAATGGCGCGAGCCAATTGATCCGCAGCTGTGGACGTGGGTTGATCGTGTGATCTATGACAGCCGCGATTGGACCGATTTCCGCTCACAAACACGTTTGCTCGAGTTGATGCAGAAGGAGGCCAACCAGCGAATTGTGCTTTGCGACTTGAATTGGACGCGGCTGGACAATCTTCGCTTCGCGCTCGCGCAATTCTTCGACCATCCCGCTTCGCATCATCGCCTTGCTAAGATCAGCAACGCGCGAATCGATTTTGCGCCCGGTTTCAGATCAACCGCGATCTTATTTGCGGGCTGGCTGGCAGCGCAATTGAATTGGCGTATCGAAGAAGTGAAATCTCCAGGTGAGTTGCGCTTTACAGGAGCGTCTATGGGAAACATTGAGGTCAACCTGCACGAGCGCAGCGGCGAAGCGGTTCACGGAGTCGCGTTGACGAGTGGCGGAGTGGAATTTCGCGTCACGTACGCCGATTGCGGCGATCTCCTGGAGGTGTCGCGCACACAGAACCACGAAAAAGGGCTCCAACAGTTAATGCCCGCTGGGAACAACGATCCGGTGGGTCTGATCAGCGAGGAACTGATTCGCGGCGGCCCGCATCGCGTTTACTTGAACGCCCTCAACTGCGTCCGGAATCTGCTGTAAAGAAACCACGATTAGGTAGGGGCGGTTCACCTGAACCGCCTCACTCCACGATGAATCCAGGCGATTGAGGTCAATCGCCCCTACCTGCGCTTAGTAATCCGCACAATTCGCGGGCATTCTTTTCGATCGAAAAAAGCGCTCGCGCCCGTTCGTAGCCAGAATGGCCAAGTCTTGCCGCCGAAGAACAATCGTTAATCACCGTTTCAATTGCGTCAGCCATTGCTGCAGCGTCGCCTGATTGCACCAAAAACCCGGTTTCCTCGTCGATAACCATCTCCGGAATCCCGGCGATATTCGTAGAGACAACAGGCAGCCCCGTCGCCATTGCCTCCATGATGACGGTAGGCAAATTGTCCATGCCGCCATCGGCGTCGATCACGCTCGGGAGCACAAAAACATTTGCCGCGGCGAGGCGCCGACGGAGTTGCGTCTGTGGCTTTGCGCCCGTCAGTACGACATTAGTTTGCAAACAGAGTTCATCGATCTGCTGGCGCAGCTCGCTTTCAACCGCGCCCTCGCCGATGATTTCACAGCGGAACAATTTCCCACGTTTGGCAAGCAATGCGCAGGCGCGAATTAAATCGCCGAACCCCTTTTTTGGAATCAAACGGCCGACTGCAATGATTAGCGGTGGAGTCGAAGAAAAATCGGCGCGCCGAAATTCCGCGAGATCGAGTCCATTGTAAATGCGATGAACGCGATCAGCGCGATGAGGGAATTGGTCGCGCAAAAACCGCGCGGCGTAATCCGTTTCGGTCACGACCACGCGCGCTGTATCTACAAGTTTATCCAGGCCGATTTCGAACTCTCGCGGAGAGAAAATATCGTTCGCGTGCGCGGTAAAACTGAAAGTGATCGAGAAAAACTTGTTTATCCAAAAAGCCGTGCGCGCAGCCATGCCGGCGAAATGACCGTGCACATGATTGATCCCCATTGTCTGCAACCGCAGACCAACGTAGATCGCCTGGTAAAGCCGAAGGAAATCGGTTCGTCGGCCCCATTCATCCAGGGCGGCGACAGTGTCTGCGCCGATCTGCCCTTTCTTCGCGGCGCGTCGAACTTCTTCCAACAGTTCCTTTTCGTCTGGAAGATAGCAAACTCGTTCGACGATACGGGCATCCCAATCTTGCGATTGCTCCTCTTTTGGGTTCCGGATCGAAAAGATCGGCGGCGCCATATCCTGGCGATCAAGCTCCGCAACTTCTCGATAGCAAAAAGTTTGTCCGAATGATGGGAACCGCTCGAAAAGATAAGCAAAGCGCGCCATCGAGATTCAGGATACGCCGCAATCACGCGCTGCCGCGCCTAACTGGAATCGGTTTTCCCGAGTCATCGACAGCGACCAGTGTAAACACGCCATGCGTGACACGAAGTTCTTGGCCAGTCATGTACCGCGTCACCCAAACCTCGACTGGAATGGTCATTGAAGTTCGCCCAATTTTCTCCACGTGCGCATAACACCTGACCGTATCGCCCACTTTCACCGGCTGCAGGAACGACATTCCTTCCATCGCCGCCGTGACTACGCGCGCTTGCGCTGTCTTCGCCGCGAGAATCCCGCTGCCCAAGTCCATTTGTGAGGTTACCCACCCGCCGAAAATGTCGCCGTTCGGATTTGTATCCTGAGGCATCGCGATCGTTTGAATTACCAGTTCGCCTTTGGGTTTGTCGGACATCGGAAACGGATAATAGCACAGTGTATGTACTCGTAATCTTCCTCTGCTTCGTCCCCTATCTGAGAAGATTCAGAGGAAGCGGAAGAGGAAGTTTACAAGATGACCATGCAATCGCCGTAACTGTAGAAGCGATACCGTTCACGGACCGCTTCCTCATACGCGCGAAGAATGAATTCACGTCCAGCAAATGCGCTTACCAGCATCAATAAAGTCGAGCGCGGTAAGTGAAAATTTGTTAACAGCGCATCGACAACGCGAAAGGTAAACGGCGGGTATATAAACAGATCGGTTTCGCCTGATTGCGATTCGATCGGTCGGCTAGGGAGCAGGCTTTTACGTGTCGCTGTTTCGAGAACGCGCATGGCTGTGGTTCCCACAGCTACGATCCGCTGCGCGTTATTGATTCTGTCTGCGGCTTCCGGCGAAATAGAAAAGCGCTCCGCATGCATCCGATGCTCCGCAATGTTTTCAGAGCGCACAGGCAGAAATGTTCCCGGTCCGACGTGCAACGTGACGAACGTGTGCGGAATTTCAGTCAAGATCTCGGACGTGAAGTGCAGCCCAGCCGTAGGAGCAGCCACGGCGCCAGGCTCACGGGCAAAAACAGTTTGGTAACGTGTCGCGTCCGTTTTATCGCCGAGCCGATTGACGTATGGCGGTAGGGGCATGGAACCACCAGCATAAACGTCGAGGTCCTTGTCGAATGAAACAATGCGCTCACCCGCTGTCGTGATGTCCTCAACCTGCAGACCGACACCATCGATCGTTGCCGTCGCGCCGACACGCATTTTGCGGCCGGGCGTAACCAGGCACTTCCAACGCGTTGGACCAAGACGTTGGAGAAACAAGAATTCCACCGCGCCGTTATCAGAGAATCGGCGTGCTGACAGCACGCGCGTGTCGTTTAACACGAGCAGGTCGCCCGGCTGCAAAAATCCTTTCACCTCGCGAAATTGCCGATGCTCGATGTTGCGCTCGGCGCGATGCAAAACCATCATCCGCGAATCGCCGCGGCGTTCAAGCGGGCGCTGCGCAATCAACTCCCGCGGTAAAATGTAATCGTAATCGCTGAGTCGTGCGCTCATCGGTCGATTGAATCTAGTGCAGATTCCGAGGCGAAACACCGCGCTCGAATCATGTGTCACCGACGACGTTTATGCAAAAAGCCGCAGTTGAGTTGTCGATCGGCGAAAAGATTTGCAGGAGAGTGTCGGGCGCGCGCCGATGCCGGCTCGACGACAACCCACCTTGAATAGCGACGCGATCTGCTCGGCAAAAATTCCTTCTCCCGTCATGCGCGTATGCCATTGCGAATTGTTCAGTCGGTTTCCGCGGAGATGCCGGATTCTCTGCAAGACTTTGTCTTTGCGGTCCGGGAAATGTTCCTCCAGCCAATGCTCAAACAATGGCGCAACCGCCCATGGCAGCCGGACAATCGTGTAGCCGGCAAACTGTGCGCCGGCTTTCGCGCACGCATCCAGGATCTTCGGAACCTCATGATCAGTGAGTCCCGGAATAATTGGTGCGACCATCACGCCAACTGGAATTTTTGCTGCACGAAGTTGAGCGATGGCATCAAGGCGACCTTGCGGCGAGGTCGTGCGCGGTTCGAGCACGCGCTGTAACGCTGGATCGAGAGAGGTCACCGAAACATTGACCGCCGCAGCATTGCACGCCGCGAGCTCGCGCAAAATATCGATATCGCGCGTGACAAGATAGTTCTTTGTAATGATCGCGACAGGATTACGAAACTGCGCGAGCACATCGAGGCAAGCCCGCGTGATCCGCAACTTTCGCTCCACCGGTTGATACGGATCAGTCACACCGCTCAGCACAAGCGTCTGGGGTTGCCAGCGCGGTGATTCCATCTCGCGTCGCAGCAGTTCAGGCCCCTTGGTCTTCACCATGATTTTGCTCTCGAAATCGAGACCGGCCGAAAACCCGAGATACTCGTGAGTCGGTCGCGCGTAACAATAAATGCATCCATGCTCGCAGCCGCGATACGGATTCAAGCTCGTCTCGAAACCGACATCCGGACTTGTATTGCGGGTAATGATTGTTCTGGTTGCGTCGCGAAAATACTGCGTCGGACGCGGTGGTATCTGTTCGGTCTCGCAGCCGCCATCGACAACGTCCGGATCGGTTAGATCGACGTGTAGTTTTTCGAATCGGTTGGCGGGGCTCCATGACGCACCACGCCCTCGAATGGCAGCGTGGCTCTGCGGCGCTTCGGCGATCACGGGTTTGAATTTCTTATTCGCCGGCACGCAATAAGTTCACATGAACATATTACGGTGTCGAGCAAATTTTCAAGTTCCTGCTATACTTGCGCACCAATCGCTAATCACCAGTTTGCGGAGGGGTGGCAGAGCGGTTGATTGCGCCGGT
>DASXYB010000039.1:0-5142 GCA_036502745.1 Candidatus Udaeobacter sp. | reverse complement strand
GGCCAGGTAATCGTTTACCGTCACCAGGTGCGCGCCGCGCCCGGTGAGCGCGTTCAGGTAAAGCGGCAACGTCGCGACCAAGGTTTTACCTTCGCCAGTCGCCATTTCCGCGATTCGACCCCTGTGCAAAACAACTCCGCCGAGCAACTGCACGTCGAAGTGCACCATGTCCCAAACCATCGGCTGATCGCATACCGTGAAGCTGTGTCCCCGCTCTTTGAGCCGACGCGCAGCATTTTTCACCACCGCAAATGCTTCCGGCAAGATTTCATCCAACTTTTTCCACTGCTCCTGCAGGTCCGGAATATTTGCGAGCTCTTCCTTCCAATTCGCAGTTTTTGCCCGCAACTCGTCGTCGGACAAGCTCTTCAACTGCTCGTCGAATTCGTTGATCTGGTGAACAATTGGCGTCAAACGCTTCAGCTCGCGCTGATTCTTCGACCCTAAAATTTTCCTTAAAATCCAAGCAACCATTTGAACCCGTAATATCGGTCAGATTCCTGCAGTATCAATCTGTAGCCACGGCCGTGTGAGCCGTCTCGGCCGGGTCGTTCGCCGAATATCGAACGCCTCTGCCTGTCATGTTGAGCGAAGCGAACCATCTCTGATTTTCATTTGAGCGCTGGCAGAAGCAACGAAGCCAGAGATTCTTCGCTTCGCTCAAAATGACAATGACGATTGATCAGGCAGCGTGTTCGCCAAGCTTAACGGACCAATCAGACATGTATCTGTAACATGACTCTCTACAGAAATTTTCGGGGCAAATCGACCGCTCTTCGCAATAGACGTAGATAATGGCTCCGGGAAATTTGACTACCGCCAAACTGTTGCAGATGCGGTGTGAGCCACTGCGTGTCGAGCAGAACGAACTTGCGGGCGCACAAATGTTCCACGAGCGCCACGAGCGCAATCTTGGACGCATCGGTCACGCGATGAAACATTGATTCGCCAAAAAATGCGCCGCCCACTGCGACACCGTAAAGGCCGCCGGCAAGTTTGTTCTCTTTCCACGCCTCGATTGAATGAGCGTGACCCATCTCGTGTAATCGCGTGTAGCTGTCGATGATGTCGCGATTGATCCAGGTATTTTTGCGTTCCGCACACGCTCGAATTACCGGCGAAAACGCTTTGTCGATTGTAATTTCAAACGGTTTCCTGCGTAAGAGTCGGCGTAACGCGTGTGGCACATGAAAATCATCCAGGGGTAGGATGGCCCTCGGGTCGGGCGAGAACCACTCGATCGAGTCGTCGTCCATGGCCATGGGAAAAACGCCGAGCCGGTAGCCTTGAAGTAAAAGATCGGGGTCGATCATGGCCGTTAAAAGGTTAAAGCGTTGAAGCGTTGAAGCGGCAAGAACGTTGTCATTCTGAGTGAAGCGACGAATCTCTGATCCGTTTCAAGTACCCTTAGCGCGATCATCAGAGATGTTTCGCTTCGCTCAACATGACAAGACCCTGGGCTTCAACCTGCAACCTCCTTGCAATGAAATCGGCGCTTCATAAAATAAGCAGATGAGGCCCCTTTCGATTTTGCTCGCTATCGCATTGCTGGCCTTGAGCGGCTGCGTGGACCCGATCGAACAACGCAGCGGGCAGGAGGTGCAACAGCAATTCGGGCGTGGCATCACTGGTCAGGGAACACTAGGGCCAATGGACCGGGCGCCCGACGACCCAGCGGCGGAGCATAGCGTGCCGCAAACGCATCCTTGACTGTGAAGACCTCAGAACGCCCAGCGCACTCGAAAATTCTAATCCTCGATTTCGGATCACAGTACACCCAGGTCATCGCGCGCCGGATTCGTGAATGCCAGGTGTATTCGGAGATCATTCGCTTCGACACACCGGCTTCTGAAATCGCGGCAATGCAACCTCAAGGGCTGATCCTTTCAGGCGGGCCAGCCAGCGTTTACGACAAAGGCGCACCTCAAGTCGATCCGGGAATCTTTTCGTTAGGCATTCCAATATTGGGAATTTGCTACGGGCTAATGCTGATCGCGCATCATCTTGACGGCCGTGTCGTGTTCACCGGCAGACGCGAGTATGGAGCCGGAGTGTTGCACATGGCGAAAGCATCGGAACTGTTCGATGGCTTAGGCAATCAGCTGGACGTTTGGAACAGTCATGGCGATGAAGTAACGGCCTTGCCGAAAGGTTTTCACGTTGTGGGAACAACCGACGGTTGCGATTTCGCCGCCGTCGAGGATTCGCAACGCAAACTCTACGGACTGCAATTTCATCCCGAAGTCGCGCACACGCCGCGAGGCAAAGAGATCCTGCAAAATTTCGTTTATCATATTTGCCACTGCGCGATGGACTGGACGATGGGCTCGTTCATTGAAGAAGCTTGCACGCGCGTCCGCAAGCAAGTCGGGGACGACAAGGTGGTGCTCGGTTTGAGCGGCGGCGTCGATTCATCAGTAACTGCTGCGCTTCTGCACAAAGCTATCGGCGATCAGCTCACGTGTATTTTTGTAAATAACGGTCTGCTGCGCGCGCGCGAGGAAGAAATCGTGCAGCGCGTTTTCGGCGAAAATTTTCACATCAAACTCAAGTACGTGGACGCGTCGGAGCGTTTCCTCTCGAAGCTGCGCGGCGTCACTGATCCGGAGGACAAACGCAAAATCATCGGCAATGAATTCGTCCGCGTATTCGAAGACGCGATTGTCGACCTGGCAAAAACTGACAACGGATCGCCAGTTTCCAATCACAAGTTCCGCTTTCTGGCACAAGGAACGCTGTATCCAGATGTGATCGAGAGCGTGTCCATCGACGGGAATCCCGCGCAGGTCATTAAATCGCATCACAACGTTGGCGGCTTGCCAGAGAAAATGCATTTCGAGTTGGTTGAGCCGGTGCGCCAATTATTCAAAGACGAAGTGCGTCAGGCAGGGTTCCAACTGGGTCTGCCGAAAGAGATCGTCTATCGGCAACCATTTCCCGGGCCAGGTCTCGCCGTTCGGATTCTGGGCGAGGTCACACCTGAGGGACTGACGATCCTGCGAGAGGCGGACACGATCGTGCAAAGTGAAATGGAAGCCGCCGATTGGTATTACAAAGTGTGGCAATCATTCGCCGTCTTGCTCCCGGTGAAATCCGTCGGTGTCATGGGCGATCAGCGCACTTACGAAAATACGATCGCGTTGCGAATCGTGGAAAGCCAGGACGGCATGACCGCCGATTGGGTGCGTATCCCTTACGAATTGCTCGCGCGCATTTCTAACCGCATCTGCAACGAAGTGAAAGGCGTTAATCGCGTTGTTTACGATATCTCCAGTAAACCGCCCAGCACCATCGAGTGGGAGTGAATGTTATTTGCGATTGCCGATTGTCGATTGCCGATTTGTCATCCCGAGGGAATCGAGGAATCTCTGGTCATGCCCCAAAGAAAGCCCGTAAACGATTTAAGGACCACGCTGCAAAAGAGGCCACGATCAGCAGAAAGACGTCGGGTTAAGCAAATGCGTGGCTTCCTTCGCGGGATTAACACAGCAGTGCCCCGCGAGAAGGATCGTGTCTAATCAACCGATCTCTGCGATGGCGCTCATAAACTCTGGGAAATTTTTGCCATTGCGTGCGGCGTGATTGAGCGCGTCGAGGCGAGCGTCCATCGCGGCTTCGGGCAGGGCGACTCGATGTGAGTAGGCGGGGTTTGAAAAAACGACTTCGTCCCATTGTATGGACGAAATCTCGTCGTTAAAACGCGCCACTGCACGGCCGCGGAAAAAGGCGCGCGTAGTTTCCGGCGGATTAAAGATTGCAGCCTTGATTTCCTCCTCATTGGTGACGCGACGCATCAGACCTTTGCGAACCAATTCATAGTACAACCCGCGGTCGAGATCGAGATTGTGATACTCAAGATCGATCGATTGCAGCCATGGATCGCTCCAGGAAAGTTTCTCCTCCTGCTGCAACGCCTCGAGCAGGAATTTTTTGGCCGACCAATCGATACGATCCCGCGTTGACATAGGATCGCGCTCGAGATCGTTCAGCACATTTTCCCATTCGGACAAAATCCATGCGTGCTCGTCGTCTGGAGGATTGCGCCACAGTTTGCTGGCAGCACGCCAATAAATTCGTTGCACATCAATCGCAGAAATTTTGCGGCCGTCCTTCAATTCGATGATCCAATCGTAAGTTTGATCGCGACTAATCGATTTGTTGGTGTCAACCGGTTGCGCAATTTCGAGCTGTGGTGCTTCGCCGCGCTCGATCAAATCCAGAACGAGCGCAGTGGTGCCAATCTTCATGGCTGTGGCCCATTCGCTCATGTTGGAATCACCCAGGATCACGTGAAACCGGCGGTAGCGACTCGCATCCACATGCGGCTCATCGCGCGTGTTGATCAGCGGACGACGGTTCATTGTGTCAATGCTCACGACCACGCTGAAAAAATCGGCGCGTTGCGAAATCTGATAGATTCCCGGATCCCCCTGGCTGCTCTCGCCTTCAATTCCCATTTTACCCGCGCCGGAGAAAATCTGACGAGTGACAAGAAAGGGCAGGATGCCGGCGACGATCCGATCCCACGCGATATCGCGGGTCATCAGGTAATTGTCATGGCAACCATAGCTATGGCCCGCAAAATCGGTGTTGTTCTTGTAAAGACAGACTGCGTAGCCGGACGGTAGTTTCAGATTTCGCCGACGTGCGCATTCGGCCAGGATTCGCTCGCCGGCTTTATCCTGAGCCGCGATTTGCTGAAGAGTTGTGCACTCTGGCGTCGAATATTCCGGGTGCGCATGATCGTTGTAGAAACGGGCGCCATTTGAAAGCACAAGGTCGCTTTTTATTTCCTCGAAACTGAGTGGGCGACGTTTGTCGATCTCGTAATAAGCCGATTCATCCGTGTCCTGAAGTAATTCACGGGCGCGAAATCCGCGGGCATCGAGGTGCGGATCTTCCAAGTCATAATCCCATTTCATCAGAGCGCCATGGTCAGTGTAACGGCGCACCAACTCGATCGACTCCGCAACGACATCCACGCTCTCCGCCCCAGACAGGGTGATGCCGTACTCCGTCTCCAGCCCAAAGACGCGTCTCATTTACGCCTCACATTCATCGTCATCCACCAACACCCGAAAACTGCGGGCGATGGTTCTGTAGCGGAAGCTGACAGCTTCCCGGCTCAGGAAGTTGATTCAT
>DASXYB010000038.1:0-2792 GCA_036502745.1 Candidatus Udaeobacter sp. | reverse complement strand
CCGCCGCCGGTGAGTTTCTTGATTTCGGCAATAACGTCGCACTGTGCCGGATCGAGCACGACGAGCGCGCCCATTCGTTTCGACATTTCCATTCGAACGGGATCGCCTTCCACACCGATGATGAACGCAGCGCCCATCAATTTCGCCCCGGCGGTGGCGCACAAGCCGATGGGTCCCTGCGCAAAAACCGCAACTGTATCGCCGATGCGAATATTTGCCGATTCCGCGCCGCTGAATCCGGTCGAAGCGATGTCAGCGAGCAAGACGACTTGTTCGTCCGTTAGGTCGTGCGGAATCTTAGCCAGATTCGCCTGCGCATTCGGAACCAGCAGATATTCGGCCTGTGCGCCGTTGATAGTGTTGCCGAATCGCCAGCCGCCGATCGCCTGAATATCTTCGCCGTGGCCGCATTGCGCCCATTGCGCGGACAAACAAGCCCGGCACTGACCGCAAGGAGTGATCGCGCCGACTAAAACGCGATCGCCGATTTCATATCCCGACACTCCTTCTCCTATCTCTTCAATTACGCCGACCGGCTCATGTCCGATCACGAGTCCTGGCTTCACCGGATATTCGCCGCGCAGAATGTGAAGATCAGTCCCACAAATCGTTGTTAGCGTGATCCGAATGACTGCTTCGCCCGCGCCGGCCTTCGGGCGCGGCACTTCTTCGAGATGGATATTGTTCGGTCCGTGAAAAACAGTGGCCTTCATTTTTTGCATTGTCGCTCTTTCTTGTTACGCCAAGACTCGTTCTAGTTTCGGTCCGCAAAATTCGCGAATGGCCGCGACAAGTTGCGTGGTCGAAACCGGCTTTGAGAAACAGGCGGTGGCGCCGTTCGTGTAAGCCAGCGCCTCAACATGTTTTTCGTCATCGTGAGTGACCACAATGACAGGAAGATCTCCGCGTAGCATGCTGATCGCGCTGAGCAGCGTCATTCCGTGAGGGCCGTGTTCGAAGTCAATAATGGCGAGATCCAGATCATAGACGCCGCTGACGGTTTCTAGCGCATGGCCGGCATCGCGTGTAAGGTGGCTCACGCCTCCGAGCTCCAAGAGCGCTTCGGCGACGGCATTTTCCAATTCACTGTCGTTTGTCAGCAGAAGCATAACTTTTGTTTTCATGTCCAAATTTTGGGCTGGGTGCAAATTTACGCTCCGCAACAATTGCGAATTGCCGCCCATTTCTTGCGCCGAATTTCATTGCGATTTGGGCGCTGATTCCAAGAGCGTTGAAACTGCATTGGCAAATGTGAGCGACGTCGTGGGTGACTTAGCCGATTTCGCTGCCGGCTCTCCTAAGTGATGAAGCTACCGGTTAGCAGGCATAGGCAAACAAGACTGATGGCTTTGAGTGTTTTCATTTTTCGTTACGGTAACTTTTCACGAGCGCCTTACCTCTCGATGATTGTCGTGGTTGCGGCTTGCCGACCCGTGTACCCGCCTTAGCGCCGGCTGAGTTTGCCAGGTTCGCCCTTCTGACGCGAGGGTGAGACGGCACCACTAAAACCGAGCAGGGCGCGCGTCGTACCACCTGCTCGGCGACGCTCCCAATCAAAACATGTGTGAAACCGGTGAACCCATGCGTGGACGTAATGATCAGATCGACATCGTGATCTTTTGCAAAGGCGCAGATGTCAATGACAGGCGATCCATCCGTGAACGCCGTTTCAAAGTTAACGGCTCCGAAGTCCAGGGAGCGCACGAGATCGCGCATTTTGCGCTCGGCAGCTTTCCTGGCAGCCTTTTGCAAGCTGGGAATATCGTAGAGAGCAGTGCTTTCTGCGGAATAGATGTATCCGAGATATGTGGCATGCAGCAAAATGATCCTGGCCCCGAATTCATTAGCGAATGCAATGGCGTAGCGAAGACCTTCCCGTGAGCAGTGGGAAAAATCGACCGGGACGAGAATTGTTCTTGTTCCGGCCTGTGAACCGTTCCGTGATTTCACAGCTTTCCCGCGAGTCACGAGAACCGGACACGATGAATGCTGCACAATTCTTTCCGCTGTGCTGCCAAGAAAAACATGCTTTAGCCCTGTGCGCCCGTGCGTTGGCATGACGACGAGATCGGCGGGAATGCTCTGCGCCAGCCGACAGATTTCATCGAAAGGCGGCGCGCCACTGAGCACATCACAGGAGGCAGAGGCGACCCCGCATTCACTTGCCACCCTCTTGAGCTCTTGGAGCGCGGTTTGTTCTTCGTCCTGCTCGTATGTCATGAAGGGAAATGGGATAACCGGCGGCGCTGGTGTCACAAAGTCTGCTGCGTAATTGAAATGACGAACATGGGCGAGATGGATCGAAGCGCCAAAACGCCGAGCCAACTGCCTGGCGATTTGGATCGCTTCTTCCGACATTTTCGAGAAGTCGATGGGAACGACGATATTTCGAACTTTCAGCTTTTTCATGCACACAGCATGAACGCGTCACACCTCCCTGGCTCGGCATTGCTTGGCAAACTCGAATCGTTTTTTGCGCTGCGCTTAGCCGCGATGCAATTCGTTCTAGATTGTCGCGCCGGGAATGAGGGAGTCAGACAGCTTTACGTTGACGTTGGCCGGAGGAAACCCGCGCCCGGAATTCGGTTGGTGACTGGCCAAAAACGCGTTTGAATGTGCGATTGAATTGCGTGAGCGACTGAAAGCCGACGTCGTATGCGATTTCGCTGATGCGGAGATTCGGATTCAGCAGCCGGTCGCGTGCGTCTTCCAGGCGCATACGCGCGACATAGTCCGTAAACTTTAGTCCGGTGGCTTTGTGGAACACTTTGCAGAAATGGAAAACACTCGCG
>DASXYB010000037.1:0-4176 GCA_036502745.1 Candidatus Udaeobacter sp. | reverse complement strand
CCATAATGAACCAGCTTCTGGCAGTTCTACCGGAAAAATTTCGCAAAAACAAGATGACCGGCCAATTGGTCACAGAAATCAAACGTCCCGAGCCAGGGCATCTTAGCTCACCATTCGAATCGATTCGATCAAGCGAGATTGTACCGGTGTTTCAACGCTGGTTTAGCATTGAATGGAAACTGGAGAATAATGCGTTCCTGCAGCTTGTCGCACCACCGGGCACGCGTGCCGCCTATCTGGAAAATGAGGATGCCAAGGCGCTCTTCGAAGTTTTGATGTTACTCGATGATTTGTGTATCAAAGAAAAGATTGTGCAACCAACTGGCGGCCAATACCTCATGCGCCCGAGGCTCCCTAACGATATTCGACAAGATTACCCGAAGTGAGTCGTTGACAGTATCCGCAGCGGATACAACAGATCGTTCGCGCGCGCCCGGTCGGCGCAAAGCATGATTACGAATGGAACTACGAGGACTAGCTGAAGGTCCCGCTAGCGAAGGAGTCGTCTTACAGGCGCAGTCCGAGCAGCTGAACCGAAAGCTGCCAGTTCGGAATTCTACACAGCAGAAGGTTGCAGACTCTCACTGGAGAAAAGCCGTACTTATGCTTGACTGACAGGTTCGACATTTCTCGGCAGAATGCCTGCGCAAACGATCAAGATTAGCGGTGCCCGGCAGCACAATCTCAAGAATCTGCACGTCGAGATTCCGCGGGAAAAGCTGGTGGTTATCACAGGTCTAAGCGGTTCGGGGAAATCCTCACTCGCTTTTGATACGCTTTATGCGGAAGGGCAACGCCGTTACGTCGAGAGCCTTTCCGCGTATGCGCGGCAGTTCCTCGATCAAATGGAAAAGCCGGACGTCGATTTCATCGAAGGTTTGTCGCCTGCCATCGCAATCGAACAGCGCAGCGCCGGCGCAAACCCACGGTCGACAATCGCAACCACGACTGAAATTTACGATTACCTGCGGGTCCTTTTTTCTGCGGTGGGCCAACCGCACGATCCCATCACCGGCCGGCCCCTCAGCCGTCAAACGCCTCAGCAAATCGTCGATCAGATCCTAGCGTACGACGGCGGCACCAAAATCGTTGTGGCGGCGCCGTTAATCGAGAATCAACCCGGTGAGTTCCGGGACGTGCTCGAAAAACTCAGGCGCGAAGGATTCGTTCGTGCACGCATAGACGGCCACATGATCGAACTGGATCGCACTGAACCGATTCGACTGAAGAAAGGCGTGCGGCACACGATTGAAGCGGTGGTCGATCGGTTGGTGGTCCGCGACGGCATTCGTGTGCGGCTGACAGACTCAATCGAAACAGCTCTGAAGTGGGGCGGCAATCGGGTTGTCGTTTTGTCCCAAACACCCACGGCAGATGACAGTTGGTCGGAATGCCGTTACTCCACGGATTACGGGAACGCTGAAACCGGATTCAATTTAGGTGAGCTGACACCGAGACATTTTTCTTTCAACAGTCACCTTGGCGCTTGTCCCGCTTGCCATGGTTTAGGAACACAACTGGTGGTCGATCCGGAGCTGATGATTTCAGATCAAACCAAAACTCTGGGCGAAGGAGCAATCGTACCCTGGCGACGCGGCACAAAGCGCATGCGAGTCTACTATCGGCATCTGCAGGATGCGTTGGTCAAACACTTCAACGTGAACGAAGCCGTGCCGTTCTCCGATTTACCTGAGGCATTCAAAACTGCCCTTTACTTCGGCACGAATGGCCAGCCAATCGAAATGGAGTTTGGCAGCAATGGTGAAAAGAAAACTACAAAACCATTTGAAGGACTCGTGCCTCAAATGCAGCGGCTTTATGAGGAAACCGAGAGCGAATTTACCCGGAATCGTATCCGAGCATTCATGACTCGCGAGACATGCAAGGTGTGTGGCGGTGCAAGACTCAAACCCGAAATCCTTGCGGTCACAATCAAGGCTCGAGATGGCCGCGAATTGAACATCCATCAGTTCAGTCAGCAAAACGTGGAAGACGCGCTTCGATTCATTGGTGGTCTCGAGTTGAGCGAGCAGCAGCAGACTATCGTAACAGACGTTGTCCGCGAGATTGGCTCGCGCCTGCAATTCCTTGTAGAGGTCGGGCTAGGTTATCTCACATTGAACCGCGAGAGCGGCACGTTATCCGGCGGCGAAGCGCAACGGATACGGCTGGCGACACAGATCGGCTCCGGTCTGGCTGGTGTTCTCTACATTCTCGATGAACCCAGTATCGGGCTACATCAACGCGACAACTCGCGCTTGCTGGGAACATTGCGAAAACTGCGCGATCTCGGAAATTCCGTTATCGTAGTCGAGCACGACGAAGAAACGATTCGGGCTGCCGATTACATTCTTGATCTTGGTCCGGGCGCAGGACCGCGTGGCGGCGAGATCGTGGCAGAGGGAACTATCGACGACATCGCGCGCGCGAAAAATTCTTTAACTGGCGCTTATCTTTCCGGACGGGCGCGCATAGCGATTCCAAAACAGCGCACCCAGCCGCGGCCTGATGGCTGGCTTACAGTCGCAGGCGCAAATGAAAACAACCTGAAAACGATCGATGTCTCATTTCCCCTCGGCTGCCTAACGTGTGTAACTGGTGTTTCGGGCAGCGGCAAATCGACTTTGGTTGACGACATTTTGCGGCGCGCTCTGTTCCGGCATTTCTACAATTCAAAAGAAAGGCCGGGCGCTCACAAGGCGATTCGCGGCCTGGAACAGATCGATAAAGCAGTTGTGATCGACCAAAGCGCGATCGGCCGGACGCCTCGATCGAACCCGGTCACATACACCGGCGCGTTCACCCCGATACGCGAACTGTTCGCGCAATTACCCGCGGCACGGGTCCGCGGTTATGACGCAGGTCGGTTCAGTTTCAATGTGAAGGGCGGTCGTTGCGAGAATTGCGAGGGCGGCGGCTTGATCAAAATCGAGATGCATTTCCTGCCGGACGTTTACGTGGAATGCGAGGTTTGCCGGGGCAAACGCTACAATCGCGAAACCCTCGAGATTACCTACAAAGGCAAAAATATTGCAGATGTGCTCGATCTAACGGTAGACGAAGCCGCGCGATTCTTCCGCAATGTGCCGACCATCGCTGAAAAGCTCAATTCACTGCTCGATGTTGGCTTGGGATATCTGCGACTTGGCCAGGCCGGAACGACTCTTTCCGGTGGCGAAGCGCAGCGCGTGAAACTTGCCACAGAGCTTGCGAAAAAAGCGACGGGTCGCACTGTTTACATTCTCGATGAACCGACAACCGGATTGCATTTTGCCGATATTGAAAAATTACTGGAAGTGTTGATGAAGCTCCGCAACGCGGGCAACACCATCGTCGTGATTGAACACAATCGCGAGATGATCAAGTGCGCCGATTGGATCGTCGATTTGGGTCCTGAAGGGGGCGAACATGGTGGCGAAATCGTCGCTTCGGGGCCGCCTGAGAGGGTTGCCACTGTTCCGGCCAGCCACACCGGGCAATACTTACGCGCAATACTGGAGAGAAGATGAGATATGTCGCGCATTTCGGCGTCGCGTGTCTGATTGGGGTACTCAGCCCACTCGCTCACGCGGATTTTCCGACTGAAATGGCCGAGGCTGCCAAGCCGCTTTCAGAAGGCGCTGCGGAGGTCGCGGTAGTGCGGTTGCAGTCGCTGCTGAATAAAAATCTGTCAGAACCAGAATGGCGTGCAGTTGCCGAAAAACTTGCAGAAGCGCAGGTCGCCGCAAACGAACCGGAGGCGACTCTGGTTCTTTTAACCGACGCCAGGTTGCGCGATTTTCTATGGGCTAAATTCTGGCATGCCCAAGCACTGGCTAGTCTCCACCGCTGGACCGACGCTCTGCCACTTTATGAGGAATTGACTAGCGGCAGTTCGCCCTTTCAAAGAGCAGCTGTTTTTGGCGCGGGCGACACGTTACGCGCTTTAGGAAAACGCCAGGAGGCTTTGACAAAATTCATTTTGCTGGCGCATGATAAAGAATGGGGCAGGCGAGCGGAGTTGCGAGCGGCTGAGCTGCACATTGAATTGGGGATCGCTCCCGAGGCACGCCGGCTCCTGGAGCAGTTGCAACCGGTTTCTGTCGCAGAGCGGCGAGAGCGGCGTGTGTTGCGCGGGCGTCTCGAACTCATTTCGCATCGGCCTCAGCAAGCGATCGAAATGTTTGAGGCGGTTCT
>DASXYB010000036.1:0-6895 GCA_036502745.1 Candidatus Udaeobacter sp. | reverse complement strand
TCGATTAACAACACCTGCAAGCCTCGCACGTCCGTGTTTTTTCGTAAACGGAATGCGTTATGTAAATTTTCCATGCGTTCGGAACGATCGAGCGCGGTCTGGGTAGTGGTGTAGCGAATCCGTTTGAGCAGAGGCTTGCAGGGAATAGAAGTGTGCGCGGTTAACAGTTTCGCAAGCAAGCTGGCCTGGTTGAAGCCGCGTTCCCGTTGCCGCGCCGGATGTAACGGTACCGGCACGATCACGTCGAATTGGTGATCGCGCAGTCGTTGATCATCGAGCGCAGCGCGAAGCCAACGCGCTACAAGATGGCGCAGATGAATCTGACGATTGTATTTAAACTCATGAATGACGTCGCGAACGATAGCGCGTCCACGATATGCGGCGACCGCTGCGTCGAAATGAATCGTGCGATGGGCGCAATTCGCGCAGCTAAAGGCTGTGTTGATGGAGCCTTCGAAAGGCTCTGAACATGTCTCGCAAAATGGCGGCACGATGCGGACGACCTTTGCTTCACAACCATCGCATAGATACTCGCCTGCTCGGACGTTTTTCCCACAAATCGTGCACGTTGCCGGATAAAGCAGCGATACGGCTGCTTGGAACAGCTCAGATTTTTGAAGCGCGATCATTTTTTAACCATAGCCGCATGAGTGCCCATGTTACTGCAGCCAGACAAAGAGGTATGATCCCAACGAGCAAATTCTTGCCCAACCACGGCAAAGCAACATTTCTCCCGCGCGCCAGCCAATTAAACGTGCCGCTGGCGAAGATCCATCCAGCATGTAAGCCGATCGGCAGCCATAACGAACGCGTAAGAATGCGCGCATCAGCAAGAATACAGCCGATCAGAAACAACGTGGCAAACGCGGCCAGCACCATCATCGGATCACCGAATCCGGCGAACGCATCCCCAATTGATTGGAAGCCGGAGGTCCATGTCGCGATTGCAGGTTCGCGTTCTGATCCCTTCAAGAAATGCACCGCTGCGAAAACTCCGGACACGGTTACGATCGACAGAAGCTTTCGACCAGTCCGGAGTAAGATGCCCAGCACAATTCCTCGAAAGAACGTTTCTTCGATGAACGGAACGCTGATCGCCGCAAGAATCACCGTGCCAAGGCGCGGCCAGACAACGACGTGCCGAAATGAGTAAACATGCAATGCAATCAGCAAAGCACCGCAAAAGAGCAGGGGAACGGCTGAGAGCAGAACTCCGCAGCCAACATCGCGTCCCCAATTCGGATTGGACGCAAGACCCAGATCAGCCAGGCCTCGCACATTGCTCGCGCGCAGAAGCGGCCAAAGCAACACGACGGCGGCAACTAAAATTGCGCGATGAAAGAATGTGTCGAAACGGTATTTCGCCAAAAATGGGAAGACGCCGTGGGCTACGAGCGCCTGAGCCGACCAAAAGAGAATTGGAGCAAGGAGTGCTCCGCCGAGGACGATGGCAATAAAGTAGGCTGCTAATCTGGCCGCGTCTTTCAAGCCTGCTAATGTAAGGTGTTAGCGCGATGCGGAGTCAACACATATGGACCGAGCGGGATGAGCAGGGGAGCAAGCGCGAAGTGCGCGCCACAAGATTCGGCGGCGTATGGCGACTTCAGGCGAAAACGGCAGGCGAACTCGAGTGGACCTATTACGACCGTCCGTTGATGGAGGATTTATTGGTTTTAAAGGATATCCTGGAGCGAAAATATCAGCGCCGGCGTGCTTCCAGAGAGGACGTGGTTTCTTTGGAAAAGCTGATTGCTCACCAAAAACAAAGCTAGAGATACAAAGGACATTTCGCGAGGTATCACAATCTCTCTAAGTCATGCGCGTGAGCCATCTTGTCCGTTTTAATACTTTTGTTTCAGAAACACGTTTACGTTAGCAATGATCTGCCGGACGAGCAAACATGCCGAAAAAGGTGCGGCTTGATCAGCTGCTCGTCGGACGAGGATTTTTCCCGAGCCGCGAGCAAGCGCGGCGGGCGATAATCGCCGGGGAAATTAGTGTCGCTACGCGAGTCGTCGACAAGCCATCAGAATTGGTCGAGGAACAAACAGAGATCGCTCTAAAGCCAACTCGAAAGTACGTCAGTCGCGGCGCGCTGAAACTGGAATCGGCCATCGAGCATTTTGATGTCGACGTAAAGGGGAAGACCGCCTTGGATATCGGCGCCTCAACTGGCGGCTTTACCGATTGCATGTTGCAGCGCGGCGCCGAAAAGATTTATGCCGTAGATGTCGGTTATGGACAGCTCGACTGGAAGCTTCGCAACGACGCGCGGGTAATTGTTCTCGAAAAAATCAACGCGCGATTCCTTACACGCGATCAGATTCCGGAGCTTGTCGATATTTGCGCAATCGACGTTTCTTTTATCTCCCTGACGCTGATCCTGCCGAACGCGCTCGCCGCACTGAAGCCAGAGGGAATAATTCTCGCGCTGATCAAACCGCAATTCGAGCTGCAGCGACGAGACGTCGGAAAAGGCGGAATTGTGCGCGATCCTCGCTTGCACCAGAAGGCACAAAACAAGATCGTCGCATTCGTGAACGATCTGGGGCACGTTGTCGTCGGGATCGCGCCAGCCGGGATCAAGGGCGCGGACGGCAATCAGGAATTCTTTGCATGCATACGAAAACGATCGGGTTAGTAGCGCACACCGGAAAGCGTGGCGTTGCGGAGTTGATCAATTCGATCGCCAAGGAGTTCGAGCGCTTCTCGATCTCGATCGTGTTCGAAAAGGAAACGGCGCGGGTTGCTGGAAAACAACAGGGCTATTCAGTGCCGGAGCTTGGAGCTATGACGGATCTGTTGGTCGTCGCGGGCGGCGACGGATCAATTCTGCGCGTCATCGGGCAACTTGGCGAAATGATCAAACCAATCTTCGGCATCAACGTTGGCTCGCTCGGTTTCCTGACGTGCGTGAGTTCCTCGAATTACCGCGAAGCTGTCGAATGCATCGCAAAAGATCGAATTAATTTCAGTCACCGCGCGCTGCTCGAAGTCAGAGTTATCCTCGGTGACAAGAGAACGAACAAAATGCTCGCGCTAAACGACGCCGTCCTAAGCCGCGGCGAACTTTCGCGCCTCGTCATGTTGCGCACCCGGGTCAACGGCGAATCGCACACGGAATTCAACGCCGACGGATTAGTTGTCGCGACCCCGACAGGATCCACCGCGTATTCATTGTCGGCCGGCGGACCGATTCTCGATCCGGAGTCCGGGGTGTTCGTCATCACGCCGATTTGTCCCCACGTTCTCACGAACCGCTCGATTATTATCGCCGATAAATCGATTATCGAAATCGAAGCGAGTCATCCCGACTATCCCGTGTACCTGACGCTCGATGGACGCAGACCGATCCACGTTGAACGCGAATCGATCGTGACCGTTCGTAAGGCGAAGAAAACCCTTCCACTGGCGTCATTGCCCGACACCTCCTTTTTCAGCGTAGTCCGGCAGAAGCTTAAGTGGAGCGGGAGCAACGTTTGATCGACCTATTTCTGGGGGAGCACGCGCGCCGCGTTCGCGAATTTTTGATGTGACGGCAGAATGAGACCTGGTGCTGACCACACTGGCCCAAAGGGCAGCCGAAGGAGTTCTTGTGCAGGCCATCGTGACCTGATATTCAGCATTACTCATGAATCTGTTGAGCTTGCCGGATGGCCGAATCATAAACCTCGAACATCTCACGTACGCAGAACGCGCTGGCGAGTACCTCGTTTTGCATTTCGATAGCGGCGCTGAAGGAGGGATGGGTTCTGTCGTTAGGCTAAAACAAGGAGAGGGCGCAAGGCGGGTATGGGCATACCTCGCGGGCAAATGCACCGTGAAGATCGAGGCCGCTTAGGCTTAAACGGTAATTCGTAACGATTTTCGCTCGGTATTGAAGCTCATCTGCACCGAGAAAAGCTGGCGATGCCGGTCGGCCCATCAGTCAGTGCGTTTGTGATTTGAAATGGCATTCAGTTTTTGCGGAAACTTTTGGGCACGGGTTTTGGCGGGGATCACGCCAGAGGTTGCGTCACTCCGCTTTTGTCGGAGCATTCCCAGGTGAGGGTACTGATTAGAGGGAATAATTCCGTAAAATAACACGGAGAAATTCCATCCATCACTCGCCCTCGTTGGCGGTAGCTCACTTCTGACTCTCGTTAGGCAAAAACTATAAACAGATGCCAGAGTATTACGATTAGGCAGGTCGAGTCTTCGGATCTCGAAACTTTCTATGAGCATCAACTCGACCCGGAAGCGATTACAATGGCAGCATTCGTCAGTAGAGACTCAAAGGACAATGTGGCTTTGGTCCTCGTTGTGTTCTGTAACGAATTCAAAATTTTATTCCAATGGGCGTTTCGCCTGGATCCAGATCAGGCAAATGAATTGAATTAGCTAGCGAGTCGACAGACTCAACGCGGCGGGAATTAATCTTAGTTCGAATATTTTCCGAGGGCACAAAGATCGCGCAGAGGCGGTGCTTAACTTTCATTGCGGCTCAGCTCTTTTTCGGTAAGTCTATGCGTCTCGATCACACAAAATGAAAAACATCTATGTTCACACAGGAAATACGACGAACAAATCATCGGCGCGAGCGAGGTCCGTCTTTAGCGCCTTCGGCGTAGTCGCGGCAGTCACTCTGGCCGGTGTCGCTTTAGCGGCTGGCCCGGAGCACCGGAGTGTTCGAAACAGCAAATCGCAGATTGTTGCGGGGAATCCTGACGCTTCAAAGAATCCAATAGCCGAGAAGTACAAAACGCTGGTAATGCGCGTCTACTTCCGCGACCGCGCCGAGCGCGACCGGTTGGCCCAGGAACTCAACGCCGAAGAAGTGCCCACGACAGGAGGTTATCTCACCGTAATCCACGATCGCGATCTCTATTATGCCCTGAAGGCGCGCGGCCTCCGTGTGGAGATAGATGAGAACAGCAGTCGCAAACTCAGCGACCCGCAAATCCTGCACGACACTTTCTACGGCGGCTACAAGTCGGTCGAAGAAATATACGCGTTCCTCGACCAGAAGGTGGCGCAGTTCCCGAATCTGGTCGAAAAGATCGACATCGGCGACTCGTGGTGTAAGGCCAATCCAGGCTCGTGCGTCCTACCCAGTCCCTGGAACGGCTACGACTTGTTTGTGCTACACATCACGAACCGCAACATACCAGGTCCCAAACCGGTCTTCTGGGCGGATGGCAATATACACGCCCGCGAAATCGCTACGCCAGAAGTCGTCATGCGCATGATTGACTACCTGCTGAACAACTACGATACCAATGCCGACGTTCGCTGGCTCGTGGACTATCACGACATCTGGCTGATGCCCGAAGTGAACCCCGACGGCCACCACATCGTCGAGGCGGGAGGCGACGGCAACAGCCCCTACTACTATCGTAAGAACGGCAACAATTTCGGAGGCAGCGGGTGCTCCTGGCCTCCCACACCATTTGACCACTTCGGCGTAGACAACAACCGCAACTTCCCCTTCCATTGGGGCTGCTGCAACGGCTCGAGCGGTTTCGTGTGCGACCAGACCTACCGAGGGATATCGGCAGGATCGGACCCGGAGGATATGGCTATCGTCAACCAGATTCGTACCCTCGTGCCCGACCAGCGCGGCCCCGGCGACACCGACCCCGCGCCTATCACTGCCACAGGCGTTTACCAGAACATCCACACAGATGCGGCAGTCAATCTCTTTACGTGGGGCTGGAGTAACACGCAGATGCCTAATTACGCTGAGACGCGCAACATCGCCGCGCACATGGCCGCACTGAACGCGGGAGGTAACGGTTACCCCTATGGCTCGATCATCGAAGAGTTGTATCCGGTAGATGGAGGCTCCATTGACTGGGCATACGGTGAGTTGGGCATGGCGGCCTTCTCCACCGAGTTGGGTGGGCAGGACTTCCTCCCTTCCTACTCGTGCATAGATAGTCCAGGTTGCGGCTCGTCGCAGGGTCTCTGGCCTGAGAATCAGGGAATGCTTCTATATCTGGCGAAGATAGCGCGCACGCCTTATCTGACTTCGCACGGACCAGATGCCAACACCGTTGTTACCACCCCCGCATCAGTCCCGCAAGGCATGCCATCGCAGCTAACCGCCAGCACTAACTTCGCCTGGTCAAACAACGCATTCAACCAGAACGTGGGCGCAGCAGAATATTACGTCGACACGCCTCCCTGGGCTGGCGGCGCGGCCATTCCAATGAACGGCTCGTTCAATTCGCCTACCGTAGCCGTCGACGCCACCATAAACACTGCCGGCCTGTCGGTAGGCCGCCACGTTATCTTCGTGCGCGGACGCGGCGTGAGTGACTTCCAGGGCTTCCAGACCTGGGGGCCGATCACTGCGGCATTCCTGGATGTGACCGGAGGTGCAACACCAACACCAACACCAACACCAACGGCCACTGCGACGATCACTCCCACTCCTACAGCCACTGCGACGGCAACAACGACTCCGACGCCAACTGCCACAGCGACGGTTTCAAGCAGCCCGACGCCGACACCCAGACCAACGCCCACTCCGAGACCGCATGTAACACCGCGACCACGGCCGACTCCTCAACCGCGGTAGCGCTCAGCATTCATGTATGCGCGTTGCCTTACTGACGATTCAGTTTTCACATAACATGTACTTTCTTGAGTCTCCTTAGGCGTTCTCCGCGTCGTATGATTTCCAAGCATCAGAAACTGAAACGATGGTGGCGTATTCTTCGATGGCTTGGTATCGCGGCACTTATCATGTTTGTCGGTATCTTCGTCGGTGTCCCGACAGTTATCACTACTCCGGTACCTCGCTCAACCCCGTGACATGAAGCGAAAAGAATTGCATCGGAGTTGCCGTGACTCATCTCGTGTTTCTATGACATATAGCTTTTACAAGGAGTTTTGCGTGTGGGTTTGAGCG
>DASXYB010000035.1:0-10104 GCA_036502745.1 Candidatus Udaeobacter sp. | reverse complement strand
CGAGATGTTGTTCAAATAATCACTGTGCACATGACCGCCGTTTATCTGACGCCGCCAGCGATCGCCGATTTCGACCTGGCCATTGCCGGTTGATGTTCCGTTCCCGATAACGAAGTGATAGGCGAGACCGTTCTGCATCCGACGAACGTGTTTATGGTAGTAATCAAACACACGCGCGTTGCCCTGCCGTGTTCCACTATTGTGCACGACAATGAACTGCCACCGGCGCCGTTTCACCGGGGCGCGCCGGATTGCTTCGACGACTGAACTTGTTAGGTAATGGTAGTTGACTGGACGACTCCACGGCCAGAAACCGAATCGGCGCGGCGGCGGCGACGGCGGCGGCTCGAATCCCTGGTCCTCCTCGACACCTGATTTTTCGATCACAACCTGAGCCTGCCCGCCGGTACTTGAACTGGCACGAGCAGGGTTCGGCTGTGGCGAAGGGGCTGGCGTTGGCACAGCAAGCGCTCGTGGCGGCGATGCTCCGGCTTCGCGCGCTGCGCGCTCTTCTTCTGCTTGCGGTGTAGGCGTTTTTCTTGGCTTAGGCGTCTCCTCGCTCTGTGCCGCCTTCGACTTCGCGCTGTTGTTCGCGCCGGATTTCTTTTTCGCGGTTTTTGGCTTTGGGGTTGGAGTGTGGTGTCGCCTTGCTTTCGGGACTGGAGACTTCTTTGGTTTCGGAGTGGGCGCCGAGCGCGCCTCGCTTTCGTCGGATTGATCGCGACGTTTTTCTTCGTTGACCTGCGCGTAGAGGAGACCTGCGGCCAATGCGCCAAATGCGAGCGCAGTTGCAAGCCAAATGCGAAAGCGCAACACTGCGACGGACCGTAACAGAGCCCGCGACGCGATCAATGCTTACAGCAGTGATTTGTTAAAAAAGTTACAGTGCCAGAAGGATTTTGCGTTTTCGCCGGTGTTGTTGAACAGCTTCACGTATTCGCCGATGAGGCGAGTGGCGCTGCAGGCTCGGGCGCGACAGGCCGGGCGATGCGCATCTTCTGACGCTCGCGGCGGATGATGGCGTTCAATTTGCCTCCCAGTAACAGCAGCAGGCAAGTCAGATACATCCACGTGAGCAACACAATGATCGATGCCAGCGCGAGATAAGTCGGATTGTAACGATCGTATCGTGCCACGTAGATTTGGAAAAGTTTCGTCGCAACGATCCAGCCGATCGCGAAGAAAATTGCACCCGGCAGCGCCTGGCGAACGGTCAAATAGTTTTCCGGGGTAAGAAGGTAAAGCGCGAGCGCGAGTCCAACCAACGCCAGGCCAGTCAATGGGAGATTCAAGCCCGCGATCCACGCCTGCAGCGGAAATGACAGTTGCCAATTCACCTCTGCAATCCCAGCCAGTCTTTCGCCGAAAACGACCGCATTGAAGCTAAACACGATGACAAGCCCAAACCAGAAAAGCATAAAAAACGAAATGATGTATTTGGACCACCAATGGCGATCTTCCTGGACTCCGTGCATCTGGCTGAGTGCGCGTGAAACCGTGGCGATGAAAACGGTGCCGAAATAGATTCCAAGGATGATGCCGGCGTTCGCGAGCAACCCGCTCGTGCCTGTGACCACGACGCTCGCCATGGCAGAGTCGAGAATGTCCTGCACCTTTGGATCTGGTGGCATAAAGCTCTTCAAAAGAAGAAACATCCGATGCAACTTGTTAGGGTCGGTGCCGAACAGGCCCAGGAGATGCCAGAAAAATAATGTGCCAGGAGCGAGCGCGAAAAGAAGCAGATACGCCATCTGCGCGGCCAGCCCCGTCGTGTTGTCCGTCGCGGTTTGCCAAACCAGACGGCGCGCAATGCGCCAAATCATTCTGAGATATTTCATCTCCGCAGGAGTTTACTTTGCCGTCTACAAATATCCATTAAAGTCCAAATGCTTTCGCGAGTGAGTACCCTCTGTGTATCCTCGATCGCAATCCGTGTCGCCTGACGAACTGATGAAGAAGAAAATATTGATTCTCACGGCCGGTTTCGGAGAGGGTCATAACAGCGCTGCCAGAGGAGTACGCGATGGTCTCGCTCGCGTCGCTTCGGATCAGACTACGGTGGAATTGCGGGATCTGTTTGCCGAAGCGTACGGACCGATCAATGATCTGGTGCGACGAAGCTATCTGGCGCTGGTGAATTCTGCGCCACGCGCATGGGGGTTCGTTTATCGCTGGCTGGACCGCAAGACAGATTACAGCACGGAATTTCGCCGACTGAGCAGATTGAAGGCGCAGTTTGGTCCCATGCTCGACCGTTTCAAACCGGACGTCGTCGTCTGCTCTTTTCCCGCTTACGCCAATGTGCTCGACGAAATTTTGGGAGCCAACAGAGCCTGCAAGTGTGTGGTGGTTGTCACCGACTCGATCACTATCAATGCATCCTGGTACCGGAGCCCTGCGGATTATTTCATCGTTGCTAACGAGCAAAGCGCGGCTGTGCTGCGGAAAGGCGGCGTCGCACCCGAAAAAATCAGAATATTTGGATTTCCGGTCAGTCCGAAGTTTGCCGATTTCACTGAAGATCGCCCATTGCCATCCACTAATTCCAATCGGCGGGTTTTGTACACGATCAACGCCGCGAAGCGTGGCGCGGCAGAACTGGTGCGTATGCTAGCGAAGCTGGATCTGGATCTCACCGTCACCATCGGTCGCAATGATGAACTCCGACCCGGCATTAACGCAGCCGCAGATGGACACCCGATAAAGATCATTGGCTGGACGAATGAACTGCCGCGCATGATGCACGACAATCATTTGCTCATCGGCAAAGCCGGTGGCGCCACCGTGCAGGAAACGATTGCTGCGAAATGTCCTATGATCATCAACCACGTGGTCGCCGGTCAGGAGGAAGGCAATGCCCAATTGATCGTCGAAACAAATTCAGGTGTGATGGCAGAGTCGCCCGGAGAAGTTGTCGCACAGGTGCAGCGCGCATTCGATGACGGCGCAAAGCAATGGCGGGAATGGGCCGGCAACATCAGCAAGCTCAGCCGCCCACGGGCAGCTCTCGACATCGCCGAGTTTCTGATGTCGCTATAATACTTCACTATCGTTGGCACTTTAGCGTCGTGTATATCGCAAACGTGAGACTTCATTAAGACCGTGGCTTTAGCCCGGTGTTCTAGGAGGTTCATCAGTCGAGCCGTTTCAACGGCTTACATCCAGGAAACCGTTGGAAACGGTTGGTGCTTCCTGTGTGCTTCTTGTTCACCGGGCTGAAGCCGCGGTGTTAATGAGACCAAATTTGCTCACCGCGATAGTACGTGCGCGCTACATCCAGTTGTGGCGACAGCACGACTAAATCGGCGTCCGCACCGACGACAAGCCCACCTTTCGTTTGTAGACCGACAGCGCACGCGGGATTTTCCGTCGCCATCGCGATGGCTTCATTCAACGGAACGTTGACCTCGCGTACCATCGTGCGCAAAAGGTCGATCATGCGCGCGGCGCTGCCCGCCAGCGCTGAACGATCAGCCAGGAAGCAGACCCCGTTTTGCACGATGCAATCTTTGCCGAAGAGCGCGAACTGCGATCCTTCCGGCAAGCCAGCGCCAGCAGTTGCGTCGGTCACCAGACAGATTCCTTTTGCGCCTTTCGCGCGATACAACATTTTCATCAGCGTGGGTGAAACGTGCTGACCGTCCGCGATCAGTTCACAACTGATGACTGGTTCGCTCAACGCAAACTCGAGCAAACCGGCAACCCGATAAACACCTCGACTGCGCGCGCTCGACATGCAGTTGAATGTGTGCGTCACGCTGCGCATACCGCGATCGAATGCCGCCCGTATGTCTTCATCCCAGGCATCGCTATGCCCGCCGCTCACGCTGATCCCGTTAGTGTGAAAGACTTCGATCGCTTCAAGAGCTCCAGGCAGTTCTGGCGCGATCGTCACACGCTTCAATACGTCCGCATATTCGAGCAACTGCCTCACAGCAATCGGTGACGGATCTTGAATGAACTCGGCCCGTTGCGCTCCGGCTTTCGCCTTCGAAATAAACGGCCCTTCGATATGAACACCGGCAATCGGGCTGATCGCTGATCGAAAGTCGCGAACCGCCTGCAAAATCTTCTCGATTTCAATGAGAGGCGCCGTCGCCGTCGTAAGGAGAAGCGACGTCGTGCCACCACTCGCGTGGAAATCGCAAATGGAACGAAATGCTTCAGCCGAACCTTCCATCGTGTCGCGACCAAGCGCGCCGTGCACATGGAGATCGATAAAACCGGGCGCAAGATAACTTCCATTGAGATCAATGACCTCATGTTTGCCGTGCCCCAGAGATCGCTCGCCGATCGCAGCGATTTTTCCTTCTTCCACGAGAACTTCAAGCCCATCCCGAATTTCATCGGGGAAAATCAAACGCGCGTTTGTGAAGATCATCTTGTGATGCCGTCAATCCTGCCTGCAGCGTGATGGAGGCTCAACCGAAATAGTCACTGCGTTGCAATGCTCCCAGAGAGGATTGTCTGCGTCACTGCACGGGCTTGCTCTGCAGCGGTATAAAGGCCATCCTCTTCGGGCGATGAATTTCGATTACGACGTCGTGATCATCGGTGGCGCGTTTTCCGGCGCGGCAACGGCCCTCATGCTGAAACGCAAAAGCCCCGAAGCGCGCGTCCTGCTCGTCGAAAAGGGGGCGGCGTTCGATCGCAAGGTGGGCGAATCGACGACCGAGGTGAGCAGTTGCTATATGACGCGGATCTTGGGTCTGACGCATTATCTCGGCCATCATCACTTACCCAAACAGGGATTGCGTCTCTGGTTTTCGAACCGGAATGATCAACGATTTGATGATTGTGTTGAGATCGGCACGCGTTATCAGAGTCGACTGCCCGGTTTTCAAGTGGACCGCGCGAAGCTTGATTCGCATTTGCTGGAGCTCGCCCGCGAGGCGGGCTGCGAGTTATGGCGCCCCGCGAAGGTCACGAGTTTTGAATTAAACGGAAGCCATGGGCAAAAAGTAAACGCTGTCGTCGATGATGACCATAAGGCGGCCAGTTGCCGCTGGATCGTCGATGCTACGGGCCGCGCGGCGATGTTCGCACGAAAACTCGGATATTTTCGACCGAACACCGAACACCCGATTAATGCAGTATGGGCGCGGTTTAGCGGCGTTAAACAATGGGACAGCTACGAATGGCGCGAACGTTTTCCCGAGTACGTGAACGGTTGTCGAACTGGACGCGAGTGGGCTACGAACCATCTTTTCGGCCGCGGCTGGTGGGTTTGGATCATTCCGTTGCAGGGCGGCGATGTCAGTGCCGGTATCGTTTACGACAGTCGCATTTTCAAATTTCCAGAGGGACCGACTCTGGGACAAAGATTGCACGCGCACATTCTGAACAACCCGGTCGGCCGGGAAATCTTCGGCGCAGCAAAAGTGATCGAAGGTGACGTGCACGCGCTTTCGATGCTGCCGTATCACAGCGAAAAGGTTTGCGATGACGGCTGGGCGATGGTGGGGGATGCCGCCGGATTCATCGATCCGCTTTACAGTCCCGGTCTCGATTTTTGTTCTTACACTTCCTATTACGTAGCGGATTTACTGGCGCGCAGTCTCAAAGGCGAGGAGGTCACCGAGCGACTACGTCATTACAACCAACAGTTCCCGGTAACTTACCGTTTCTGGTTCGAGAGTTTGTACAAGGACAAATACTATTACATGGGCGATGCAGAGCTGACATCAGCGGCGTTGCTTCTCGATGTGAGCAGTTACTACGCCGGCTTGGTTCGACGAGTCTATCACGATCCGGAAAGCGCCTTTCTTAGCCTGCCCTTTAGTGGGAGGGGAGGCAGATTTGCCCGCAACGTGATGAACTTTTATAATCGGCGCCTTGTGGTTCTCGCAAATCGGCGATGGGCGACGGGCTACTACGGAAAACGAAACGCCGGCTGGCGCGAACTTTACGACGGATTCGTCCCCGATAGACGCTTGCGCAAACAAATTTTCCGCGGGCTGCGTCGCTGGTGTAAGTGCGAGCTAGTCAATCTTGTTTTGATGCTGCGCGCGCCACGTGCCGCCATCACGGACGCGGTTGACCGCGGCAATCTTAGCACCGCAACTCCGTCCACCAGCGCGGGCTCTTCCGCGCTTTCATAACCCTGCTCGCCTTTGCGGTTTCCGAGCAGCCCGTTGCGCTATGGGCTGAGGAGCGTTCCGTACCAGCGCAGAACATTTTCGCCGAAAAACATCCAGGTAAGTGCACCGAATGCCAGATAAGGCCCGAAAGGTAATTTGGCTGACCAAACAGGTTTTCCGACGACAAGCGTAACCAACCCAATCACTGAACCGAGAAGTGATCCTGCGAACAAGCTGAACAACACCGCGCGCCATCCGAGGAATGCGCCGATCGCGGCAAGAAATTTCAGGTCACCGCGTCCCATTGCCTCGCGCGGAATGACGAGCTTGCGCGTAACGCCGGAAATATGCGTTACATCATCGAGCATCAGCAGGTCGCCTTGCGCCTTGACGCGATCGTAACGAAAATCCAGCGTCACATTTCCATATTGGCGATCGTCGATCCGAACTTCGTCGCAGTGGAGCAACAAACGATCTTTTTCACGGGCAAAATATTCGCTCCAAAGACTCTCTTCAGTGCCCACGACGAAATCGGCGTCGTCATCGCGTTTTTTCCATGTGAACGTCGTCGGCGCGTCGAACTCGATTCGTTTCCTGCCAAACGCAATCTTTCCCGCTTCCAAAACGATCCAAAGAATTACATATCCGAGCGCGGCCGCCAGCGCGGCGCGAACACCGGCTGCCACTCGCGAATTGGTCTGCATCAAAGCTGGAACAACAACGCTGCAAGCCACCCCGGCGATTGTTCCACCGATTGTTACGCGGTCAGGAATGATAAAATGCTCAAAATCGATGAACGTTCCGATGATCAGGAACGAAACGAAAATCCAGTACGCAATCGCCACCTGCGATGGGAACCTTTGCCAGATCGCGAGGAACAGAAGTGCGGTAACGAGTTCCACCGCGAAATAACGAAACGAAATTTTTGCGCCGCAATTTGCGCATCGGCCGCGAAGCGCGACCCAACTGATCAACGGAAGGTTGTGATGCCACGGAATCAGTTGTTTGCACTGCGGACAGAACGAGCGACGCGGCCGGTTAATCGAGAGATCGACCGGCCAGCGGTAGATACAAACGTTCAAAAACGAGCCGACCGTCGCGCCGAGCACAAAGGTAAACGCGCTGAAGAGAAGGTGTTGAGTCGACTGCTGCACGCGATTAACCGGCGATTCGTTTCGCTGCGCGGCGTTCCATCATCCATGCGATCCAGATGCAGCTTTCGTATAGCAGACACATCGGCATGGCCATGGCGACCAAAGTCAGAATATCAGGCGTTGGCGTGATGATTGTTGCCAGAATAAAGATGAGCACGATGGCGTAAGGGCGGGTGCGCGCCATAAATCGGTACGTGATTAGTCCGAATCGGACCAGCGCCAGCACCACGACTGGCAGTTCAAACGCCAGACCAAATCCGATGGTGAATCGCGTCACGAACGAATAATACTGCTGCACCGTCCATGTCGGCGCCCAACCGAGCGATTCGGTGTCGCGAAAGAAAAAAAGAATTGTTTTAGGCAGCAACCAAAAATAACAAACCAGCACACCAATCAAAAACAGCGCGAAACTGACGGCAATCGCTGGAAACACAAACCGTTTCTCCAGGGCGGTGAGCGCCGGCAAAACGAATTCTGCGACAAAGTACAGCAGTATGGGAAAGGAGAGAACGATCCCGGCGTAGAACGCCAGATGAAATGAAATCACGATCGAATCTGTGATGCCGAGCGCCTTCAGTGTGCCGACCTGTGACCCAACATGGTTAAGCGGCGCCTGGATAATGCGCACCAGCGTTGAGCGAAATGCAAAACAAATAATCATCGTGATACCCAGCGTGAGAGCCATCTTCACTATGGTCCAGCGAAGGTCTTCCAAATGCTCGAGAAACGGCTTGGACGCTTCGCTCTCCGGCGGATCACGAAATTTAAAAATGTCTCGCAGCGCCATCGGTTGCTTTCGCGTGAATGCTTTGCGACTTCCATTAACACCTGGCTTCAGCCAGGTGCAGCCAGGTGAAACAACGACAAACCGTTTCAACGGTTTTGAACTCGATTGGAAGCCGTTCAAACGGCTTGCCGGTCACTCTCGCTGTCGCACCCCGCTGAAGCCAGGTGTTAATCAAAACGACGGAATGGCGAGTCATGGGTGCGGTGAGAGCGATAAAAACCCGCGAGCAGCGAGCGTGGCGCAAATGCCAAGCGTGTTGGCATCGCGAATTTCATTGTCCGCGATCATGCGACGAATCTCTTCGATAGTGAAGCCGCGGCAATCGAGAATCGATTCGCCTTCCTCCCGATCGCAGCCTTCTGCGCAGGGTTGAACTGGACGGGCCAGAAAGAAGTGAGCCCGTTCATCGGTGAATCCCGGTGAAGAGAAAAAATAGCCTAACGAAATAAGCTCGCCGCTCGGCGCCAATTCGTAACCGGTTTCTTCGCGAACTTCGCGCAAAGCTGTATCCTTGATTTTATCCTCGCGAGCATCGGGATCGTCGATCTGACCCGATGGCATTTCCCAAATCGCCTGATCGATCGGGATGCGTTCCTGGCGAATAAGAATGATTTTTCCATCGCGCGTCATTGGTGCGATGACGACCGCGGATTTGCGATGGACAATCGTCCAAGTCCGCGCGTCGGGCCGGGCGGGCGTTTGCACATGATTCGTCACCACTTCGAGATTGCGATTAGCGAAGTGCCGCTCGCTTGAGATCGTTTTCCAATTACCGCCCTTCATTCTGCAATTGTAGTGGCCGCTGTCTTCAGCGGCAAACTGGTGGCCGGTTCACCTGAACCGGCTGTGGCTATTGAGGTCAATCGCCGCGACCGACCTTCTCTTACCAACGCGTGATTGATTTGTGGCATTCATAATCAACCGACGCAAACAGTTCGGGTGACGGTGACCGAAACATATTTTGCGTCTTGTAAAACGAACTTTCGCAATTCGATCGTCACCTTTTGAATTGGAAAACTCTTGAGCAAATGATTTGCGAGCCGTTCCGCCAATGTCTCGATGAGCTTCACCGACTGGTCGCGCAAAAAATTCTTCGTTTCCTCCGCAACGGCTGAATAGTTCACCGTCCCTTCAATGTGGTCGGCCAGATCACTTGTCTGTTGATACGGCCAGAGCGAAATGCTCACGGTCAGCCTTTGTGGCTTCGCCCGTTCTTCTTCTGGAACTCCGACGCGCGTGAAAACATCAAGCTGCTCGATATGAATTTCGTCCGCAAACGGATGCGATTCGTTTGGCACGCGCGAATCTTAACCACGAATCAGCCTTCGCCAATTATGGTCTAACGATTAAACGCGGCGCAGCCATTCGCGTGATTCATACGGTTCTGGTAAATTTGGCCGGCGATGAAAACGGTCTGGCGCGTATTTGCATATCTGAAGCGGTATCCCGGGTTGGGCGCGGGGACACTCGCGTGCGCGATCGTCGGCACGTTGATGGTCATCGTCTTTCCGAGCGTTACCAAATGGATCATTGAGGACGTGGTGCGCGCGAATCGTCCGGACAAATTGCTGCCGCTGATTTTGCTCGCCACAATGGCTTTCATTGTTCAGCACCTTTTCAATTCGCTCCGGATCATTCTGAACAACACATTCGAACAGAAAGTCATCTTCGATTTGCGCAGCGATTTGTATTCGCACATTCAACTGCTGCCCTTGCGCTGGTTCGATAATCGAGCCACGGGCGACCTGATGACGCGAGTGATCGAAGACGTGAACTCGGTCGAGCGCGTGTTAATCGATGGAATCGAGCAAGGCGTCGTCGCGGTTTTACAAATCGTGATCGTAGTGGCGGTGATGTTTTATTGGAACGCAAAGCTTGCATTGCTTGCGCTGGCGCCGCTGCCCTTGCTGATCGCGGGGGCGCTTGCTTACACGCTCACGGCGCACCGGCGATATCGATTACAGCGGCGCGCTGCATCAAATATCAATGCTCTGTTGCACGATAATCTTGCCGGTGTTCGTCAAATCAAAAGCTTCGCGCGCGAACGCGAGGAACACGCACGTTTCAATCGCGCAAGCGATCA
>DASXYB010000034.1:0-8357 GCA_036502745.1 Candidatus Udaeobacter sp. | reverse complement strand
GTAACACGCTGATCGCCCATGTGACCCGGCATCCCCTGGTTCTTCCAAATGCGTCCCGGCGTAGAGCGGTTGCCAACTGCACCGATGCGGCGGTGCGTTTTTGAACCGTGCGCGGCGCCTTGCCCGGCGAAGTTGTGTTTCTTCATCACGCCCTGAAAACCTTTGCCTTTCGAGCGGCCAATTACATCGACGAAGTCGCCCGCCTGAAATTGCGTCACGCTCAGATTGACGTCGCCTTCGGGAAGATCGTTTCGCAGGCGAAATTCGCGCACGAATCGCTGCGGCTCGACCCCGGCCTTCTTAAATTCACCGATCAATGCCTTCGTTACGCGCGATTCCTTTTGCGTGCCGAACCCGATCTGGACGGCTGAATAACCTTCGTTGTCTCCGGTCAAACGGCGCAACAAAACATTATCGCCAGTCGCTATGACGGTTACCGGACACAGTCGGCCCTTCGCGTCGTAAACGCTGGTCATACCAATTTTTTGTCCTAGAAGTCCGATGCTCATGACCGTGCAATCGCAAATGTTTCAGAAGCGCCTCCGCTTAAATCTTAATCGTGATGTCAACGCCCGCAGGCAGATTCAGTTTCTTCAATTCGTCCACTGTCTTCGCGGTTGGCTCGATGATGTCGAGCAACCGTTTGTGAGTGCGAATTTCAAATTGTTCCATCGATTTTTTATCGACATGCGGGGAACGATTCACCGTGAATTTTTCGATCAACGTCGGCAGCGGAATCGGTCCAGCGACACGCGCGCCCGTACGTTTGGCGGTGTCCACAATCTCGATAGCGGATTGGTCCAGCATGCGGTGATCGAAAGCTTTCAGTCGAATGCGGATGCGCTGGCCGTTGCTCATTTCTTCTCCTTTTGATCGAGAATCGCCGCGACCAGATTCGCCGGGACGGGCTCAAACGACGATGGCTCCATCGAATAACTCGAACGGCCTTTCGACAACGACCGGATCGCCGTTGCATATCCAAACAATTCCGCGAGCGGCACCATCGCGTGAATGATCACCATGTTGCCGCGCGTCTCGATACTATTGATCGCACCGCGGCGCCGACTCAAGTCGCCGCAAATATCGCCCTGATATTCTTCAGGCGTGATGTTCTCAACCTTCATGATGGGCTCCAGCAGGATTGGTTTACCCTGCCTAAAGCCGTCTTTCATCGCGAAAATCGACGCCATCTTAAATGCGAGCTCGTTGGAATCGACTTCGTGAAACGAGCCGTAAACGATGTCCACTTCAACATCGACAACGGGATAACCGCCTAGCACGCCGTTGAGCACCGCTTCGTCGATGCCCTTCTTCACCGCCGGGATGTATTCCCTCGGAATAACGCCTCCCACGATCTTGTTTTCAACTGTAAGACCGGTTCCGCGCGAGCCGGGCCGCACGTCGACTTCCACGTGCCCATACTGGCCGCGGCCGCCTGATTGCTTAATCAATTTGCCAACGCCATGTGCACCGGCGGTGATGGTTTCGCGGTACGCGATCTGCGGTTTACCGGCGTTCGCGTCCACTTTGAATTCCCGAAACATCCGGTCACGAATGATTTCCAAGTGCAGTTCGCCCATACCGGCGATGATGGTCTGGCCGGTGTCCTCGTGCGTGTAAACCCGGAAAGTCGGATCTTCCTCGGCGAGACGTTGCAACGCGGTCGCCATTTTTTCCTGGTCCAGTTTCGTTTTCGGCTCAATCGCCATTGAAATAACTGGATCGGGGAAAGACGGAGGCTCGAGAAGGATCGGATGATCCTCATCACAGAGCGTGTCGCCAGTCGTGATATTCTTGATTCCGACAATCGCGGCGATATCGCCCGAGTAACATGTCTCAATGTCTTCGCGTTTGTCCGCCTGAATCTGAATTAAACGCGAAATCCGCTCACGTTTGTTCGTGCGCGGATTGTAAACAGTGTCGCCTTTGCTGAGGCTGCCGGAATAAACGCGGAAGAACACCAGTTTCCCCACAAACGGATCGCTCCATAGCTTGAACGCTATGGAACAGAAGTCGCCGTTGTCATCGGTCATCGCTTCCATTGATTCGCCCGTGTCGGGGTTCTGGCCTTTTGCTGGCGGGATGTCGAGCGGACTCGGCAGGTAATCGACAACCGCGTCGACCAAATATTGGATACCAATATTCTTGAGAGCTGAGCCGCCAATGACCGGCACGAATTTATTCGCGATCGTCTGGCGACGAATGCCCGCCTTTAACAACTCCGGCGTGATCTCACGCTCTTCGAGCACTGCCTCTGCGACTTCATCATCGATGTTGGAAACCTGTTGGATCAATTCGTTGCGCGCATTCTCAACCGCGTCCACGTGTTCCTTCGGGACATCGGTCACTTCATAGGTCGACCCAAGCTGATCGTTGTCAGAATAAATTATCGCCTTCTTGTTAATGACGTCGAGCTGGCCGCGCAGCTGATCTTCGCTTCCCAGCGGCAGCAAAACGGGCCAGGCGTTTGCGCCAAGTTTTTTATGGATGCTGTCGACCGACATTTTGAAATCTGCGCCAACGCGATCCATTTTGTTGATGAACGCCAGACGCGGTACGTTGTACTTGGTCGCTTGACGCCAGACTGTTTCAGATTGCGGCTGCACACCCGCCACACCATCGAAAACTGCGATCGCGCCATCGAGCACGCGAAGTGAACGCTCCACCTCCGCGGTAAAATCGACGTGTCCCGGCGTATCGATGATGTTGATACGCTGCTTGACGCCTTCGAACATCTTGTAAACGCCTTCTTCTTTGCGCTGTGACCAACTGCACGTTGTCGCGGCGGACGTGATCGTGATCCCGCGTTCCCGTTCCTGTTCCATCCAATCCGTCACGGTGGTGCCCTCATGCACCTCCCCCATCTTGTGGATCATGCCGGTGTAAAAAAGAACGCGCTCGGTAATGGTTGTTTTGCCGGCGTCGATATGCGCTGCGATCCCAATGTTCCGCGTTCGTTCCAGCGGAAACTTGCGATCCGGCGAGTTTGGATTTTTCGCCGCTGCCTTCTTGTGTTCCATTGTCGCCGTCGCCATAATTGTCACCACCTGAAATGCGCAAACGCGCGGTTCGCCTGCGCCATTTTATGTGTATCGTCGCGTTTTTTGATCGCGTTTCCCTGGCCCGTCGCGGCGTCTTTGAGTTCTTGCGCCAGCGCGTCAGCGAGTTTAAGACCCTTGCGACCGTCGGCAAATTTCACGATCCAGCGCGTAGCTAGTGAGATCTGCCGCGCAGGCGTCACTTCCATCGGCACCTGATACGTCGCGCCGCCAACCCGGCGGGAACGCACTTCCAGCCGCGGACGAACGTTTTCGATTGCTTTATTTACAATCTCCAGCGGATCGACTGAATCAGAGCCTTCGCGCGATTTATCGATCGCGGTGTACACGATGCGTTCCGCGAGCGATTTCTTGCCCCGCTCCATTACTGTAGTGATGAGACGAGCCACCGCCTGACTCCCATATCGGGAATCGACGTGCTCTTCTTTTTTGTGAACTCTCCTCCGCCGCGACATTGTCGATCGTAAATTTCAAACTTTGATTATTTTATTTGGCCGCTGCCGGTGCTGCTTTCGCACCACCGCCTCCACCGGCCGCCCCGCCCTTCGGCCGCTTCGCTCCGTATTTCGAGCGACCGCGACGCCGCCCGTCCACACCAAGCGCATCAAGGGTTCCGCGCACAATGTGATAACGAACGCCAGGCAAATCCTTCACTCGTCCGCCGCGCACGAGCACGATGGAGTGCTCCTGCAAATTGTGCCCCTCGCCCGGAATGTAGGCAATCACTTCCTGGCCATTCGTCAACCGTACTTTCGCCACTTTGCGCAGCGCTGAGTTCGGCTTCTTCGGCGTGCGCGTCATCACCTGCACACACACTCCGCGCCGCTGCGGACAACCTGCCAGCGCCGGTGACTTCGATTTCACCAACACCTTCTGGCGTCCTTTGCGAATCAGCTGATTAATCGTGGGCATTTTCCAAAATCCTAAACGTAAAGCGCCGCCAACACATCGTTACTCCGGGCGACAAAAAACCCGCTTCAGGCCGCGCAATTACTCTCACGCTCCTGATGCGGTAAGCGCCGAATATAGAAGCAAGATCACGATCTGCAAAAAATATTTTGCGTCTGACCTTGTCTTCTCGCGCGATTGCGCTCGCTGCTTACGGCATTGCTGAATCGACGGACTAATCTGTCAATTTCTCGTTAGCTCGAGACACACAGTTTTGGGTTCCGCACTTCCTCGATCATCGACCAGCTAACGAACACAATAGTCAAAATCAGCGAACTCCACGTCGAACACGATGAGAGTAAGGGTTGACGCCGTCGTTCCCAAGCTGAATTCTCGCGGATGTTCGGCATACTCGCACAAGATCGGCACACCAAAGCGCGACGCGGTCGACTGACAACTGCGCATGGCGTGATCGATACGCCCGCGTTCATGGCTGTGGGAACGCAAGGGAGCGTGAAAGGCGTTAGCCCCCGCGAACTCCGCGAGCTGAATGCGCAGATTATTCTGGGGAACACCTACCACTTGTTCGTTAGGCCGGGACTCGAGGTCATCAGGCATTTTGGCGGCCTGCACAATTTTATGGGCTGGGATGGGCCAATTCTCACAGACAGCGGCGGGTATCAGATTTTCTCGCTCGTAAAGTTACGCAAAATCACCGAGGACGGCGTGGAATTCCAAAACCATGTCGACGGCGTGCGAGCGTTTATTTCGCCGGAAATCGCAATGGAAATTCAAGCGGCGCTCGGTGGCGACGTCGCGATGGTGCTCGATGAATGCGTTCCGTATCCGTGCGAGTACGAGTACGCGGCGAAAAGCGCCGAACTGACGGCGCGCTGGGCGAAGAGATGCAAATCTGTAGCGTCTGCCGTCTCGACGAAATTTCGGGCAGATGCGCTGAGGACGGCGAACACTACAGCGCGTCAGCTTGTTTTCGGCATCGTCCAAGGCGGTACGTTCGACGATCTGCGCAAGCAAAGCGCGCAACAGATTGTCGATGTTGATTTCGACGGCTACGCGGTTGGCGGGGTGAGCGTGGGCGAGCCACAAGAGGAAATGATGCGTGCAGTTGAATCGGCGGAACCGTTTTTGCCTGCGAACAGACCGCGTTACGCAATGGGACTCGGCACGCCTCCGCAAATGCTGGAATTAGTCGCGCGCGGGATGGACATGTTTGATTGCGTGTTGCCGACGCGCCTCGCCCGAAATGGCACTGCCTTCACAGCCGCAGGCACGCTCAATTTAAAGAATGCGGAGTTCGCGCTGGACAAAAGGGGCATCGAAGAAAACTGCGCGTGTCCCGCCTGCCAGGTATTCACGCGCGGTTACATTCGTCACCTCATCAAAGCCGAGGAAATTTTCGGCCTTCGTTTGATTACGCTGCACAATTTGCATTTTTATTTGAACCTGATGAGTCGGGCCCGCACAGAAATTGAAGCCGGGACATTCGATCAGTTTCGCAAAGGATTCGTCGCAGAATACAAAACGCGTGATGGAACGGGATCGCCTGATCAAAACGTTTAACAAATCGTCATTCGGCGGAGTCGATGAATTCCGTGGTAGAGCTCTGAGCTAACACTGCGGGATGTCTCGACTTCGCTCGACATGACAGAACGTTATTCTTCGCCAGCTGCGCGCACTGCAGCGCGAAGATCCGACACAAAATGCTTGTATTCGCGTTTGCGCGATTCTGCATCGGTTTGGCGAAGAAGCGATGATGGATGAACAGTGGCGAGCACCCTCGGCGCGAGTTTCGAGGACAACACCTTGCCGCGCTCGCGCGTCACGCGGAATCCCGGGCCGAAAATGGTCTGCGCCGCAGTCGCCCCCATCGCCACGACCAGCTTGGGCTTTACGATCCGCAGTTCCGCTTCCAGCCAGGGACGACATGCCGCGATTTCGCGCGAGTTAGGCTTCTGATGAATCCGCCGTTTCCCGCGCGGCTCCCATTTGAAATGTTTCACCGCGTTCGTGACATAAACCTCCGACCGATCTATTCCAGCATCCTCGAGTGCGCGATCCATGATTTTCCCAGCCGGACCAACGAACGGTTTGCCCGCCACGTCTTCGTAATCACCAGGCTGTTCGCCAACCAGCATCATCGCTGCGCGCTTCGGCCCTTCGCCAAAAACAGTTTGAGTCCCGCGTTTGTACAAATGGCATGCAGTGCAGTGAGCCGCGGCCACGCGCACGGTATCCAGGCTTGACGTGTCGGGTGGCTGCGCTGGTCGCGCGTATTCCTCGTTCTCTTCGCGCATCTTTAATCTAAATCGGATGCGGTGCCTGTATCGTATGTTGCGATGCTGCTACAGTGGAACGCGTTGTCCTCAACACGTTGGGCAGCGATGCTTCGTCAGACACTTGCGCCTGCGGCGATTGACATCGTCTTCCGAGAAGCCGATCCACGTTGAGAAAAACAGCGCGGTGAATGCGGCTTTACCATGCAATTACAAACCGAACGACTGAGCCTGCGCTCGTTCCGCGAAGAAGATGTCGATGCGATGGCGCAGTTATTCGCGAATCCTGATTTCATGCTTTTCTCGTTAGGGGCTTTCACTGAACGAAAGAAAACGGTTGATTTCATCGAAAAAGTGATGGCCTGGCATCGCGCGGAGATGCCGTCGCAGTTTGCCGTCATGTTGCATGGCCACCACGCTGTTATTGGTTACTGCGGTTTTCACCATCATCCTGAGGTGCCGGGAGAAATCGAGATCGGGTACCGACTACATCCCGATTACTGGAATCGCGGCCTCATCACCGAAGCCGCGCGCGCTGTGCGCGATCACGCCTTTGCCGAATCTAAAACTGCCTCGCGTGATTTCCCTGATTCATCCGGAAAACATCGCGTCACGTCGCGTGGCGGAGAAAAATGGAATGCAGGTCGAAAACGAAATTACGTTTCGCGGCTTTCCGACGCTGGTGTATGCGATAACACGCGAACAGTGGGTTGCGAAGCGTGACGCTTCATGAACTCGCGCGCCAGCGCCCGATAAGCCTGCGCGGCGGGTCCGCTCGACGCATATTCCAGAATTGATTTGCCGAAGCTCGGGGCCTCGCTCAACCGAACGCTCCTCGGGATTACAGTCTCATAAACGCGTTCACCGAAATGTTTTCGCACATCGGCAACTACCTGTTGGCCAAGCTTGGTCCGCGCATCGAACATCGTCATAACAATTCCGCCCAACTCGAGACGATCGTTTGCGCCTGAATCCAGTACTTGTTCGATGAGCCGCACAATCTTAACCAACCCTTCCAGTGCAAAATATTCGCACTGGATCGGCGTCAGCAGCTCGTCTGCTGCGGCGAGCGCATTACTCATCAAAATTCCCAGCGACGGCGGACAATCCAGGAAAACGAAATCGAATGTCTGATCGGTGTGCAGTGGTTTCAGCGTTTCAGCAAGGCGCGTGAGATGATTTGGCATCCGTGCGATCTCCACCTCCGCGCCGGCCATATCCAGATCTGCGGGCACGATGAACAGGCCTTCGCGCCGCGTTGGCAAAATCTTTTCAGTAATCGAAGCCTCACCAAGAAGCGGCTCATAAAGGCTGATATCTCCCACTCCCTGCAACCCAAACGAGCTGGTGGCATTTGCTTGTGGATCCAGATCGACAATCAAGATTCGCTTGCCCAACTCCGCCAACGCGGCGCCGAGATTCACGGCCGTGGTCGTTTTTCCGACCCCGCCTTTTTGATTAGCGATTGCAACGATTTTCATTCTGGCAACGGAGCACAGCCGTCTCGCTGTCGGAACCACGGGCATCTGTGCTCGGATCGAATGATGTTGCTGTCGGCGGTAAACGGAAACTAAATTTTTCGAATTTCAGGTTTGGAGTTTCAACAGTAGCGGTTTAACGGTCACAGAGCTGTGAAAGCTTCTCCAGCAACCATTGAATCGGCATCACGTCCGAGAATATCCGAACCGGAAGAGGCCCTCATCTTGCAAACCCGGGACGCGCGCGGCGTGATCACGTTGACGCTGAATCGGCCTCAGGCATTTAACGCTTTATCTGAAGCGATGCTTCCGGCATTGCAGCGCGAACTCGACGCGATCACGTCCGACGAATCCGTCCGTGCAGTTGTCATCGCAGCTGAGGGCAAAGCTTTTTGCGCCGGTCACGACCTCAAAGAGATGCGCGCCGATCCATCGCTGGAGTATTACGAGAGACTTTTCGCCCGTTGCTCCGAGATGATGCTCGCTATCCAGCGATTGCCGGTGCCTGTGATCGCGCGCGTGCAGGGAATCTCGACCGCTGCAGGTTGTCAGTTGGTCGCAATGTGCGATCTCGCCGTCGCGTCGAGCGCCGCCCGCTTTGCCGTAAGCGGGGTAAACGTCGGCCTTTTCTGTTCCAC
>DASXYB010000033.1:0-2958 GCA_036502745.1 Candidatus Udaeobacter sp. | reverse complement strand
CAGCATGGAAATCGGCGGCAAAGGTGTCGATGCCGAGTTGCTTCCGGCTGACAAGGCGCGCGGCATTTACGAGGACATCGTGCGAAAAATGCGCGATCCGGCGCTGCTTGAGTACGCGGGTCGCGATCTTTTCAAGGTCCGCATCTTCCCAATCGAACCGCGCAGCCGCAAACCCATTAAGATTTCCTACACGGAACTGCTGCGCTCCGACGCCGGGACGGTCACTTATCTCTACCCGCTGAGCACTGAGAAATTCTCGGCTCGGCCGATCAAAAATCTGAGCGTGAAAATCGAGCTCAAAAGCGCGGAGCCGCTCGCCTCAATTTATTCGCCCAGCCACAAAGTCGAGATTAAGCGCGATGGCGCTAACCGTGCCGTCATTGGATATGAGAGCAAAGACGAAAAGCCGGACACAGATTTTCAGCTCGTCTACAGCTCGGACACACGCGATGTCGGCCTCAGGTTAATCACTTACAAACCCGACAGTGACGACGGGTATTTTCTGCTTCTGGCTGCGCCGACGGTTAGCAACGAAACAAAACCAGCAGCCAAAGACGTCGTTTTTGTTGTGGACACATCCGGCTCCATGGCCGGCGCCAAACTTCAGCAGGCACAAAAAGCCGTGCGATTCTGCGTCGAAAATCTCAACGCCGACGATCGTTTCGAGATCGTTCGCTTCTCAACGGAAGCTGAGCCGCTTTTCCGTGAGTTGGTATCAGCGGATTCCGATCATCGGAAACGTGCGAACGGTTTCATCGACGAGTTCAAGCCAATCGGCGGCACCGCCATTGCCGATGCGCTGCAAAGCGCTCTCAAGGTGCGACCGGATAAGAGCGATCGGCCATTTGTTGTCATTTTCCTAACCGACGGTTTACCGACAGTGGGAACACGCAGTCCCGAGGAAATCGTTGCGAACATTAGAAAGGCGAGCGGCGTTCGGACCTTTTCATTCGGAATCGGCTCGGACGTAAACACACAGTTGCTCGATCAAATCGCCGAAGGGACCCGCGCTTTCAGCCAATACGTACTCGCGAATGAAGATCTCGAGCTCAAGGTCTCGAATTTCTACACCCGAATCAAAGAACCCGCCCTAACGAATCTAAGGCTGGATCTCAGCGGCGGTGTTCACACCTCGAAAATGTATCCGGCGGATCTGCCGGATCTGTTCAAAGGAGACCAATTGGTGGTAGCGGGTCGATACAGCGGCGCCGGCGACGTCGAAGCAAAGCTCACCGGCAACGTCGGCGGGCGCGAACAAACGTTTACTTACAAACTGCATTTCGACGACCGCAAAACGAGTGATGATTATGTGCCGCGGCTTTGGGCGACGCGCCGCGTCGGATTTCTCCTGGATGAAATCCGCATCCACGGCGAAACCACCGAGCTTCGCGATGAAACAACTGAGTTAGCCCGGAAATACGGAATCGTTACGCCTTACACCGCTTATCTCATCGTAGAGGACGAAGATCGCCGGCGCGTGCCGATGGCTGATCGATCCATGCAAAACATGAGCGCCGATACGGCGACGCGCAGCGAAGTCGCCAAGGCCTGGACCGGGTTCAAGGACAAGAAAGACGGCGAGGACGGCGTTGCCAATGCGCGCAGCCAGAATGCGTTCAAATTTGCGCAGCAGGCGCCCGCATCGATCGCGTCCGGTAGCTCAGAATCATTGCGGGGATTTGCTGCTGCGGCTCCTGCGGGCACCCCCGCGGCGGCGCGTCTGAGTGAGTACACTCAACAGTCCAGGTTCGTGAATGGGCGCGCATTTTTCCAAAACGGAAAACAATGGATCGATTCAAGCGCGCAGAACAACACCGGCAAACGCCAGCGCGTGCAATTTAACTCCGAAGAATACTTCAACCTCCTGACGAAACATCCCGAAGCCGGCCCCTGGCTGGCGTTAGGTCAAAACGTCGTGCTCGCGCTCGACGACACTGTTTATGAAATCGCTGAATAACAATCCAATGAAAATCAAAACACTAATAGCTCGTACCATCGGCATCCTGCCGATAATTCTATCTGCCTCAGCACTGCTCGGCTTCTGGCAACCCTTGTCCGCAACGACTTCGCCAACCCTTCAATCCAAACGGCGCATCGAGGTCTGTTTTGTTCTCGATACTACCGGTTCAATGGGCGGTTTGATCGAAGGCGCGAAACAAAAAATCTGGTCGATCGCTAATGAGATGATCAGCGCGCAACCGACGCCGGAGTTAAGGCTCGGGCTCATTGGTTATCGAGATCGCGGCGATGAATACGTCGTGAAATCGTTTAATCTCACCGACGACATCGACGCGATTTACGGGCACCTGCGCGAGTTCCAGGCCGGTGGTGGTGGCGATGCGCCAGAGAGCGTGAACGAGGCACTTGCCGAAGCAATTCACGAGATGCCGTGGAGCAGCGACAACAAAGTCCTAAAGATCATCTTTCTGGTCGGCGACGCGCCGCCGCACATGGATTATCCGAACGGCCCGAAGTATCCGGATCTTTGCCGGGAAGCAGCGAAAAAGGATCTCATCATTAATACCATTCAATGTGGCGAGATGGCTGAGACCAAGCCGATCTGGCAAGAGATCGCGAAAATGTCGGAAGGCAGTTATGTAGGCATTTCGCAATCCGGCAACGTTGCTGTCATTTCAACGCCGATGGACAAGGAGTTAAGCCGGCTTAACGAGCAGATCGGTGCCACTCTCATTCCGTACGGCGACAGCAAACTGCAGGCCGAAGTTGATGCGAAATATGCAGCGGCAAAGAGTGCTCCCGTTTCCGCGATGGCCGATCGACTCAGCTACAATAGCAAGACCGGCAAAGCCGTTCAAAGCCGCGGTGAGTTAGTCGACGCGCTTAACGACAAAACCCTTAAGGTCCACGACATCGACCAGAAGCAACTTCCGGCCGAACTACAGAAATTAGATCGCAACGAGTTGCAAGAGCGAATCAGCAAAGCGCGTGACGAACGCG
>DASXYB010000032.1:0-3482 GCA_036502745.1 Candidatus Udaeobacter sp. | reverse complement strand
ACCGAGCTGACTACTGGCGGCGCGCATCGCGCTCTTGGCCATCGAAGTAGCAAACGAATCGTGAACACCGCCGCGTGGCCCGACTGTCGGCTGAAACGCAGCAGTCACAGTTCCCAATGCCTCCGCAAGCACCGAGGATTGGGGTGCTTCCGTTGTAGCCTCGTGTTCTGTCACTGCCGGTTCACCGGCGCTCTGCGTTTTCTCCCCTGCTCTCGTCTGCAATTTTTCGTAAGCCGATTCACGATCGATGGCCTTTTCGTAGTGACCCGCGAGCATCGATGAATTAATGATCTGCTTCCGCTTATCTGGTGTGATTGCTCCGACTTGACTGCGTGGCGGAATAATTTTCGCCCGCTCCACAATCTCGGGGCTGCCATTTTCATCCAGCATGGATACAAGCGCTTCACCGACGGCGAGCTCGGTGAGCACCGTTTCAGTGTTCAATTTGGGATTTTGCCGAAATGTCTCTGCGGCGGCTTTCACTGCCTTCTGATCGCGCGGAGTAAACGCGCGTAAAGCGTGTTGCACCCGATTGCCGAGCTGCCCGAGAACAACTTCTGGAATATCGAGCGGATTCTGGCTGACGAAATAAACACCGACGCCTTTGGACCGGATCAATCTCACCATCTGCTCAATTTTCTGCTCAACTGCCGGCGCGATGTCCGTGAACAGCAGATGCGCTTCATCAAAAAAGAAAACGAGCTTCGGTTTTTCTGGATCGCCAATTTCAGGAAGATTCTCGAACAACTCCGATAGCATCCAGAGCAGAAACGTCGCATAAACTTTCGGCGACTTTTGCATCAGCTTGTCAGCAGCAAGAATGTTAACGACTCCGCGTCCGTTTTGCGTCTGGATCAGATTTTCGAGATTTAGCGCAGGCTCACCAAAAAACTTGTCTGCGCCCTGCGATTCCAGCGCGAGCAGGTTGCGCTGGATCGTGCCGGCGCTGGCAGTGGAGATATTTCCATACTGCGTTTTAAACTGATCGGCATTGTCGGCGACGTACTGCAACATCGCGCGCAGATCCTTAAGATCGAGAAGGAGCAATCCGTTATCATCGGCGATTTTGAAAACCATGTTGAGAACGCCCGCCTGAGTGTCGTTTAAATCGAGTAAGCGTCCCAGCAGCAACGGCCCGAGTTCCGAAACGGTCGCGCGCACAGGATGACCCTGCTCGCCGAAGACATCCCAGAACACGACGGGACAGGCTTCGCCAGTGAAGTTGTCGATCTTAAGCTCCCGGGCGCGCTCGATGACTTTCGGATTGTTTGCGCCCGCCTGGCTCAGGCCGGCGAGATCGCCTTTGACATCGGCCATGAATACAGCCACACCCCGGGCACTAAAATTCTCCGCGAGTGTTTGTAGTGTGACCGTTTTTCCGGTTCCCGTCGCCCCCGCAATCAAGCCGTGGCGGTTCGCCATTTTAGGCAGCAAAAAAATCGGCTCCTGCGATTGCGCGACAAGGATCGGTTCGGCCATGACCTCAATGGTAAATCTACACGAGGTAGGCAGCAAACATGGAGTGCTTAACATCCACCATCGAACATCGTACCGGAACAGCTCGGCTTGCTAATTCATGCTCGTGCTCCTGCTCCTGCTCGTAATCGTAATCGTAACATTCGAGCACGAGCATGAGCACGACTAAGAGCACGAGTTGCCACAGTTTCCCAAAAACCTCAGTAAAGATAAGGCTTCGAGAGTGGGAAGGCGTTCTTAATCAATTCGACCCGCGGCTCGACGTCTTCAGCCAAAATAACTTCAACGACGTCGAACCGGAACAGGATGTCGGGATTTTCTAACATGCGAAGCCAGGCGAGCGCGCCGCGTGAAATTCGCTTTTGTTTTGCACGGTCGACCGCTTCCAGCGGCCGGCCGAAATCCTGGCGCGAGCGCGTTTTTACTTCGACAAATACCAACGTGTCGTTGTCGCGACACACCACGTCGATTTCGCCGCCACTGCGTCCACGGAAATTGCGGAAGAGAATCTTGTAACCGTTACGCTTCAGGAACCGGCACGCCAATTTCTCGCCGCGCGCGCCGCGCCGGAGATGACCGGATTTGGACGATTTCGCCCAAGGCAAGAAGCGGTTGCGCCACTGGTTCGAAAGATCGGCGATGGATCGGACAAGGGCCGAATTCATGGAGCTTCAAAAGATGCAGTTCTGTTCCGTAACCTTTGTGCTGGCTGAAACAATAGTGCGGGAACTGCGCGCAAAAGTCACGCATGATTCGGTCGCGCGTTACCTTCGCGATCACACTTGCCGCGGCGATGCTCAAGCTGATGCAATCGCCATCGATGATTGCCGTCTGCGGAAGCGGAAAGGGAATCACCGGCAAACCGTCAATCAAAACGTGATCCGGCGGTTCGAGTAACGCTCCAATCGCGAGGCGCATCGCACGGTGGCTTGCGCGCAGGATATTAATCCGGTCGATCTCAACAGAATCGACAATGCCGACAGTCCATCTGATTTCGGGATTCGAAATGAGCTGGCAATAAATTTGTTCGCGTAATTCCGACGCGAGCTGTTTGGAATCGTTTAGACGACGATGCCGAAATTTTTCGGGAAGAATCGCCGCAGCCGCTACAACGGGCCCAGCTAACGCTCCGCGTCCGGCTTCATCAATTCCGGCAATGCGCGAAACTCCTGTGATACGGAGTTTTTTTTCGTATCGAAATCCGCACCGTCGGTAGGCCATCGGCGCAAACGTTCAACAGATTTGCGCGAAGTGACAAGTGATGAATGACGAGAATTGTAGGCGGTTTCTGTGAAACCCCATTGGACGCCGTCTGACACAGACGCCCTACAGTCGATCATTCTCTGACTGCTGTCGCTTCCTTGCCCTTGCGGCCGCGAAGATAATTCAGTCTGGCGCGGCGAGCGCGGCCTTGCTGTTCCACTTCTACTTTTGCAACACGCGGCGAATGCAGCGGAAATACGCGCTCCACGCCCTCGCCGTACGAGATGCGGCGCACGGTAAAAGTTTCGTTGAGCCCGCGACCCTTCCGACCGATCACTATCCCCGCAAAGATCTGAATTCGTTCCTTGTCTCCTTCGACCACGCGGGTGTGCACGCGCACGCTATCGCCAACAGAGAATGTTTTGGCATCGCTTTTCTGCTGTTCTTTCTCAATCGTATCGATGATCTGATTCATAAACTCCTCGCTGCCGCGCGCGGGCGGGCGCACACTCTCATTCGAAGGCACAGGTTTTGCAACCCGAAATCGCCGATGACTTCGGCGTCAGGACGAATCAACAGAGGAACAGAACTACATCAGAAAGTCTGTGAAAATCTGTGGGATCTGTGGCTAATTCTCGCTCTCATTGCGCTCGTAGCTCAACTGGATAGAGCGTTGGCCTCCGGAGCCAAAGGTTGTGGGTTCGACCCCCGCCGGGCGCATGGCTCGGAAAGTGCCGTTTACCTGGCCAAAACAGGATTGGCGGCTGTTCCCATGCACTGCTCTCGACCATGTCGTCGCCATC
>DASXYB010000031.1:0-2660 GCA_036502745.1 Candidatus Udaeobacter sp. | reverse complement strand
TTCTCGGTTTTTCTGCCGAACAAAGTGGGCGCGATGCTGGACATTGTGAAGTTGCTTAGCGCACATCACACGCACGTTGTCGCCCTCAGCGTATCGGAATCCACCGACTCAGCTATTGCACGGATCATCGCGAGCGATCCGCAGGGTGTGGAAAAATTATTCCGGGAAAACAATGTGGGTTTCGGCGTCAGTCAGGTGGTGGTGGTTGAGATGCGAGAAGTGGCGACGCAACTGGTAAAACTGCTCGCAGCATTGGTCATGGCGGAGGTCAATGTGCACTTCGCTTACCCCCTGCTGATCCGTCCGCGCGGGTTTTCCGCGATCGCTCTGCACCTGGATGACACCGATTGCGCTTCTTCTGTGCTCAAGGGCGAAGGGTTCAAACTGTTGAGCCAGGACGATATCTCGCGATAGCCGATGGTTACTGTTCTAACGTTTTAACGTTTCAGCGGTCAAATATCCGGCAGATTGTTGACAGGCTGGAAACGGCGCGCATAACAACACTGGGTTATTCTCCCCATGCGGACTCTTTTTTCACGGGCTATTCAAATTGATCCAAGCTTTCACATCGCTGTTGGAGTGCTTGTAGTTTTCGGCGTAGCCGAGGTTTTTTTCGCGACGTCGTATTATGTCGGACGGGCGCGAGCGAATCGCGTCTCGGCACAGCCAGTTACGCCAATGATCACGCGTGCACCGGCAGCTTCGTCTCCTACAGGCTTAGCGCCAGCGGCGGCACAGCCGAGAGTTTCGCCGTCAACGACGTTGAGCACACCGCCTGCATCCATGGTTGATCAGTTGCTGCGCGAAGGTAAAGAATTCCGCGAACGCGGCGACACGACAAACGCGCTCGCACGTTTCCAGGAAGCGTTAGACAGCGAACCTGACAATACTGATGTGCTCCAGGAGACGGCACAAACCTACGAATCGATGCAAATGTTCGATCGCGCGAACGATGTATGGCGCAGAATCAAGCAAATCAGTCCGGCCGATAGCGCGACATACGCTTTAGCCGATCGTCGCTTGAAGGTTGGAGTTCCTGCTCCGCCGACCGTCGAGCCGGGTGGCGCCCCTACGGAAACGGATGTTCCGTCGAATAAAGATGTCGGCGGCAATACTGAAGGTCCAGTGATGGGAATTTCCGACGTGAAAACCAAGGAAACGTCCGATCCCGAAGTCGAAACGAACCTGACATTAGAGATTGGAATAAAAAAACAGCCAGGCGCCGTTATCGATCATAACAAAGTCAAAATCCTGGTGTTTCTTTACGATGTTGTGAACGATAAAGACATCAAGCTGACTGATGCCGATGTGAGCAACGAATGGCTTACCTCGAAACACGACTGGTCGGACACGAACCCGGAAGTGCTTCTCGTACGCTATGTGCGGGCAAAAACCGGCGGCGCATTATCCGAATCGTCACTGTCGGAGGCGGCGGCAAAAGTTCGGCCGGGGCAAAAGGGTCGCGGCTCAAAAGGTTCCGCGGATATCGGACAGCGCAAATATCTCGGGTACATCGTTCGCGTTTATTATGGCGATGACCTGCAGGCTGTTCAGGCGGAGCCGTCGCGGCTTTTACAGCAGTTTCCTGCTTTGAAAAGCCCCTCAGCACGATGATCCGCTTGCTTGGAGGTCGTGTTGCTCGTGTCCGAACCAAACGGAGCCACACACAGAATCTTCGACGCGTTCTTCCATGGTTGTGTATTTTTCTTTTTGCCGCCGGAGCAGAAGCGCAGGTTCAGGTCGACCTGAAATTTAAGCGATTGCAATACATTGCTTACGAACCGGTCGTAGCGACAGTTGCCATCACGAATCTGGCCGGACGCGATATTGAACTTCACGATGCGGACGGGCAATCATGGTTGGGCTTTGAGATCACGGGCAGTGAGGAACAGCCGATCGCTCCGCTCGGGGGTGCAAATCGAGAGGCGCCGCTGAAAATCCAAGCCGGCCAGAGAGTCACACGCCAAATCGATCTCACGCCACTGTACCCCGTAAATGAATTCGGCGCCTATCATGTGCGCACGAACATTTACTTCGCGGACCTGGGGAAATTTTTCTACTCCGGCACCGGGGTCTTCGAAGTCACGGACGCGCGGCCGATCTGGCAGCAAACCGTGGGAGTTCCAGGAGGCGCAGGCGGTGATGTGCGCACTTATTCGCTTATGACCAACCGTTTTCCAGACCATACTTCTTTGTACGTTCGGGTGCAGGACAAAGACACCGGCGTCGTTTATGCCACTTACTCGTTAGGCCGTACCATCTCTTTTGAGCAACCGCAGGCGGAAATCGATCGCGCCAATCAATTGCATGTTTTGCATTGCGCGGCTCCGCGCGCATGGTCGTATGCCCGGATCGGACTAGACGGTAAATTACTGACGCACTCTTCGTTCATGGAAACCAAAACGCGGCCACACCTTGTTCATTCGGGTAACGGCGAAATAGCCGTGCACGGCGGCATTGCCGAAGCGCCTGCGCAGGGGTCGGGCAACAAGGCACCAAAACTTTCGGCGCGTCCACCCGGCGCGCCCACAAACGACCGGTGATGCGCAGGAATTTTTGCCGGATTCTCTTATCAGGTGCCGGGCTGTTGACGACATTTCTGGCATATAGCTCGTACGCAGCGAAGAGCAGCGACAGCTCACCCATAACTGTGGTGATCG
>DASXYB010000030.1:0-4631 GCA_036502745.1 Candidatus Udaeobacter sp. | reverse complement strand
TGGTTCCTGAAAGAAACGAAGAGCATCTGCACAAGTTGCGCGACGGGATGCAACACACTCATCGGAACCCGCGAGGACGTCATCTATCGTCAGACGCCGCGCGAGAACGATCATGTTAACTCCTGTTGGATGTGCGATTATGGCCGGCTCAATTATAAATATCTCGAAGCCGACGACCGCTTGCTGGAGCCGCAGATTCGGTCCGAGGGAAGACTGGTCCCAGCCGATTGGCCGACCGCGATTGGCCAGGCAGCGCTCCACTTAAAAAAATTTGCGGCATCGGAAATTGCAATTGTTGCTTCTGGTCGGATGACGAATGAAGAGCTTTGGCTCACGGCGCAGTTGGTTAGCTCGTTAGGCGTCCAGTGGATTGATATTGTCCCGAGGCGCGGGCGCGGAGACAAAATTTTGTTAAGCAAGGATCGAAACCCGAACACAAACGGCGCCCGGCTGATTCTGGGTTCACGCACCGCGCCCGGCGCAAAGCTCATGGCAATTGCCGATGCAGTAAGATCCGGAGGAATCAAGGCACTCGTGATTTTAAAAGAGAACGCGATGCACCTCGGCCTGTCGATCGAAGAACTCGCGCGACTGCCCGCGCTCATCGTGATGAATAATTTGCGCAACGCAGTGACAGAAAAGGCGAACGTAGTCCTGCCGGCGTGCGGTTTTGCCGAAAAACGCGGCTCGATGATCAACGGCAAAGGCCGCTTACAACGGTTGAACCGAGCGACTCGCCCACCGGGCAATGCGCGCGATGACTGGGAAATTGTACGTGACCTTCTTCAGGCAATCGGTGGCGGCGATTCGCTTCATTCGATTGAAGATGTTTTCCGGCGAATGAGCGAAACAGTCCCGCAATTCGCCGGGTTGAGTCTCAGCAAAATCGGCGATCTCGGCGTGCACGTTCTCGAAATTGAAGAGTTGCCGCCGACGCATGCGAGCGACGAAGAAGCAATTGAACAAGCGATCGCGATCCAGGCTGCACGTCGCAATGTTCGCCACGAGTTGGATCACGCCCAAGCTCATCCCGCCGCATCGCCCATCCGGCAAGTCGAACCAGAAGCGAGCCCTAGCCGGTAAAACTGGCGATTGTTATGGACTTTTTTTTCGTCATCACCTCACTGCTGAAGATCGCAATTCTGCTGGGAGTGATTTTGTTCATGGTGTCTTACGCGGTGTACGCGGAGCGTCGGGTCAGCGCGTTTATTCAGGACCGCGTGGGGCCGAATCGCGTGGGGCCCGCCGGTCTCCTCCAGCCCATAGCGGACATGTTCAAGCTGCTCCTCAAAGAAGATTTCACGCCTCACGCTACGAACACTTTTTATTACTGGCTGGCGCCATGCCTCGCTGTTATGCCAGCCATAATTACCATCGCGGTGGTGCCGTTCGGCAGCACCCTGTTTGGGGTTCCGATGGTGATTGCAGACGTGAATGTCGGCATTTTCTTTGTATTCGCGACCTCCTCGTTAGGCGTTTATGGGATCGTCATCGGCGGTTGGGCATCCAATTCGAAATACCCCTTCCTCGGCGCCATTCGTTCCAGCGCGCAAATGCTGTCGTACGAGCTTTCGCTCGGGCTCGCCGTGATTCCGGTCTTCCTCCTCGTTGGAAGTTTGCGACTGACGAGCGTAGTGCAGTACCAGATCGAGCATGGCTGGTTTATTGCGCCTTTTATAGGCGATTGGATGAATCCATGGAAATGGCTGCTCACGATTCCAATGATCATCTCGTTCGTAGTGTTCATGATCGCGATTTTCGCTGAAACAAACCGGCTGCCATTCGATTTGCCGGAGGCCGAGCAGGAGCTCGCCGGCGGTTACAACACCGAATACAGCTCGATGAAGTTCGCGCTCTATTTTCTCGGCGAATACGCTGCCATGATCACCGGCTCTGCTGTTGTCGTAACATTGTTTTTCGGCGGCTGGCATTTCCCCGGCGTACCGGACGGCTCCCACGGTTGGATCTTCGGTCTAGTTAACATCGCGGTCTTTTTCGCAAAGGTCGCCGTTGTGATCTTCTTGTTTATGTGGGTGCGCTGGACTCTCCCGCGATTTCGATGGGATCAGCTAATGCGCCTCGGCTGGCTTTTCTTATTCGAGATTGCGCTCGTGAATATCTTCATCGTTGCGGGAATTCTCGCTTACATGACACCGTAGTCTTCCTCTTCCTCTCCCTCTGAATCTTCGTTTACGCTTTATGCCATTTCACCACGAGAAGCTGACCGTCTATAAACGCGCATTGGAATTCGCCGCCTGGTCACAAGATCTCATCGAATCGGTAAGCAAAAAGACTTCTACTCGCGATCACTTGGAGCGATCAGGTGACAGCATTGCGCTAAATATCGCCGAGGGAAATGGCAAGTTTTCGCAGAAGGACCGCGCACGGTTTTTCCAGATCGCGCACGGTTCTGCGTTGGAATCAGCAGCATGTCTCGATCTGCTTGTTGCGCGACGATGCTGCGCTGATGATGCGATCAAAAAAGGCAAGGCAACGCTGGAGGAGATCGTGAGGATGCTCTTCAAAATGCTGGATCAGTTGGGCTGCCGGATCGCAGAAGATCCAGCCGAATACGGAGACATCGCAGACGAAGACGAAGAGGTAGAGGAAGACCAAGCATGACCATCACTGTCCCACGACCGAGATTGAACTGGCGCGAACGATTGTATCTGCCAGCCATTGCCACCGGTCTCGCAATCACCTTAAAGCATTTCAAGAATATGCTGCTCGGGCGCACCAAGGTGACGATGCAATATCCCGAGGAAAAATGGGATAGTCACCTGCCGGATCATTATCGCGGCGCCCCAGCCCTGGTGCGCGATTCGGATGGCCGCGTGCGCTGTGTGGCATGTCAACTTTGCGAATTCATTTGTCCGCCGCGCGCGATCAAAATTATTCCCGGCGAGATTTCTCCGGCAGATCGTTTCGCCAAAGTGGAAAAATTTCCTGAAGAATTCGATATCGACATGATTCGCTGCATTTATTGCGGGATGTGTGAGGAAGTTTGTCCGGAACAGGCGATTTATCTGCGCAAAGATTACGCCATCGCCGGGTTCACGCGCGCCGACATGGTGCATCACAAGGAGAAACTTCTCGAGATCGGCGGAGTGATGCACGGCGTGGTATTAAAATGGAACGAGAAAAAGTAGTCGCGGTCATCCCGAGCGAAGGCGAGGGATCTCACAAAAGATGCAAACGTCCAGGTTCCGCCGTTTTCGAGAGATCCTTCACTTTGTTCAGTATGACAGAACGTACGGCGGAGTAATGAACGGCCTGGTACTGAAATGGAACGAGAGAAAATGATCGGCCAAATTCGAAAATCGACATTCGAAATTCGAAATTAAAACTGATGTCCCCGTTTCTATTTTGGATTTTTGCGGTAGTGACGGTGGTTTTCGGCGCGGCTGTCGTGCTAAATCGCAACCCCGTCGCGAGCGCGCTGAGCCTGGTCGTTTCATTTCTTGGGTTGTCAGCGCTGTTTATGTCCCTCGACGCGTTTTTCGTGGGCATCATTCAGGTGTTGGTCTACGCAGGCGCAGTGATGGTGCTTTTTCTTTTCATCATTATGCTGCTCGACATCCACGTCGAAGAACGACGCCAAATTAATTGGCTGGCCGCTGTAGGCGCCGTTGGCGTGGCCGTAACCTTGCTAGTTCAGATCTGTGTAGTCATTGGGCACTCTCAATCTGCGCGACGCGTTTTTCCGCCGCTGGCAAGACCGACAACCGATGATGTGTGGCACATCGGCCGGCTACTTTTCAGCAACTACAATCTGCCATTCCAAATCATCGGGGTCCTGGTCCTCGTCGCCACGATCGGGGTGGTCCTCCTGAGTCGGCGGGAACCGCGATAACATGATCACGCTCGGCGATTATTTGATCGTAAGCGCGATCCTCTTCACGATCGGTTTCACTGGCGTGATGTTACGCCGCAATCTCATCGTCATTTTAATGTCGCTCGAGCTAATGTTGAACGCCGCCAACCTGTCGCTCGTGGCTTTCTCGCGATTTCGAGTCGGTGCTAATGGATTGCCGGATTATAACGCGCAGGTGTTCGTTTTCTTCGTCATCACTGTGGCGGCCGCTGAAGTAGCGGTCGGGCTAGCGCTTCTGGTCGCGCTATATCGCGCGAGGCAAACGACGGACGTCGCCGACATCGCTAGCCTGAAGTTCTAACCGGCGAATTAACAAAGCAATGAAGTCATTCTATCCCTGGCTGATCCTGATCGCACCGTTAGCGAGCGCGACGGTCATCACGCTGTTCACGCTGCGATGGAAATCATTGAGCAGTACAATTTCCATCAGCGCGGTGCTGATAAGTTTTTGTTGCAGTTGCTTCGTCTTCGCTCAATCAACCAGCTCGGCGCCTGGATTCGTATGGCTCGATGTTCGGCCGATCTTTCGTGTGCCGCTCGGGCTAACGCTTGATCAGCTGAGCAGGACGATGGCCGTGCTGGTTTCCGGCGTCGGCGCGCTCATTCACATTTATTCGCTCGGTTACATGCGCGACGACGAAGGCAAGTCCCGTTATTTCGCGGCGCTGTCACTCTTCATGTTCGCGATGCTTGGGATCGTTTTTGCGAACAATTTCGTGATGCTGTTCATCTTTTGGGAATTGGTCGGGTTCACATC
>DASXYB010000029.1:0-5424 GCA_036502745.1 Candidatus Udaeobacter sp. | reverse complement strand
TTCATCATGGACTGTAACCAGACGAATCTGCCGATCATTTTTTTTCAAGACGTCAGCGGGTTTATGGTCGGTCGCGATGCGGAACAGAGCGGGATCATCCGCAGCGGCGCGAAGCTCGTGAACGCGGTGAGCAATTCCGTCGTGCCGAAGATCACTGTTATCGTTGGCGGATCGTTTGGCGCAGGCAATTACGCAATGTGCGGCAAGGCGTATGATCCACGATTTATCGTTGCGTGGCCGAATGCGCGTTATGCGGTGATGGGTGCAGCGCAAGCGTCGGACACAGTGTTCTCGATTCTTGCCAGGGCGCACGAGCGCGGCGACAAAAAAACGTCGGCCGAGGAACTGGAGGACCTTCGCTCAAAGGTGAAACAAAGTTACGACGAGCAAACCGATATCCGCTACGGCGCCGCGCGCGGCTGGGTCGATGCTATCATTCAACCGCACGAAACGCGTGACGTGCTGATTCGCCTGTTGCAATACGTTTCGCGTCCGATGCCGCAAACGCATTTCCACACTGGAGTCATACAAACGTAATTCGGCATTCGCCCTTCGGATTTCGTCATTCGCATCATGCCTGTTATTTCGCTCGAAAAACAATCGCCACAGATAACTGTGGTAACTCTCAATCGGCCTGAGCGCCGGAACGCGCTCACTCTCGAGCTGTTGAGTGAATTATGTGCGGCCATCAACGACGCGTCGGAGCAATCGCAGCAGCGCGTTCTAATCTTTCGTGGAGCAGGCGCGGCGTTTTGCACCGGCTTGGATTTAAAGGAAGCAGCCGATACCACAAAAGCGCATGCGACCGCGGAAATGGTAGCGAATAGTTTGATCGCTATTAGCCAAACGCGGCTCGTCACCATTGCGGCGGTGCATGGCGCTGCGGTGGCCGGGGGCGCAGGCATAATGTCTGCGTGCGATTTTGTCGTCGCCGCGGAGAAAACAAAGATCGGATATCCCGAAGTGCGCCGCGGACTCGTTGCAGGTTTGGTTATGACATTTCTGCGCCGCCAGATCGGTGAACGAAACATGCGCGAGCTGTTGTTTAGCGGCGAGTTAATCGATGCCGCGCGCGCGAAGGAAATCGGATTGGTAAATCTCGTCGTCGCTCCAGAAGACGTGATGAGCGAAGCAAGAAAATTTGCCGCGTCGGTGTTGCAAGGCGCACCGGCCGCGCTGGCGCGAACGAAACGACTCGTAGAGGAACTTTGGTGGCACTCCGTGAAGGGAGACATCGATCTTGCGCTGAAGTACCATATGCAGGCGCGCGAATCGGATGAAGCGCGCGAGGGCATCGCCGCCTTTAACGAAAAGCGCAAGCCAAGCTGGGGGAAATCGTAGCATATTAGGTGGAACCGATTGTCCCTAATCGGTTGGCGTTGAGTCCGGTCAACGTGTTGGGGACAACACGTTCCACCTTGCGCAACGGGAACGGCGGACTAGCCGCCTTCGCTAAGATTAGGGCGTTCCGGGAGACCGCCGCTCCTTGAGTCCTACATTCGTTACGCTGTCTGCGGTGCCGTGCTCGGCGGCAGACTCCCGGTGGTCGGTCCCTGGTATTGCGCGCTGCCGAACCCGAGAATCGGGAAGAAAATAACCGGCAGCAAAAGCAAACCGATCCCGAAGCCCACTCCTTTCCCAAAACTCTTAGCCAGGTCGATGAGAAGAATGATCGCGATTATTAAATTAACGAAAGGAATTAGCATCAAGAGAATCCACCACCACGGCCGCCCGACGATCTTGCACCAAACGTAAAGATTGTAGATGGGAATGATACATGCCCAGCCTGGCTGACCTGCCTTTGTAAACATTTTCCACCAAGCTGCGAGCATTAAGATCGTGAACGCCAGATAGAAAATCCAGAACAGTGGGCCCGGCGCGTGGCCCTGAGATGAAGCAGAGTAAGAATACTCGACCTGTCCGAGCAAGCGTGCGGGCGTGAACAAAAAGATTTGCGCAACTTCGATGAGTGAGTTCATAGCGGTGAAGAGTTACGCGACGGTTTAGAAGACTAGTGGTGGCACGGCAAGCAAAATCGTTGGTAGATCTAACATTGCTCGGCACTTAGCAACGTTGGCGACCTGTAGATCAGCCTTACTACATTCGGTACATCCAGTGGTTGCCTAAACGGGCCGACGCACTTTCTGAAAACCAGCCGCTACTTGTGGACCTTCGTCTTTTTCTTGTGTTTCTCTTTGGCGTTTTTCTTGAAAGGTGTGGTTGTTGGCGTCGGCGACGGCGTGCCAGAAAATTCTGGTGTCGGCGATGGCCTCACGCGTGGCTGAGCTAAGATCGCCTGATGAACGTCTTTCAGTGCTTGCAAGGCCAGCTTGAGCTCCGGCGTCGTCGCCAAAGCAGACATTCGCTGATAGTACAGCTCGTAATAACTGCGGAGCCTTTCTCGCTTTTCCAAATCTGTTCGCGCGGCTTGCGCATATTTCTTTGCCGCTTGCACATCCGGATCATTGACGGTGCGATTCTTCAATTGCCGCCAGAGCGCATGCACCTGCAGTGCATCGGCGTCTTTGCCTAACGACTTGGGCTTAAAACTGTCGTCGAGCTCCTTTAGTTGCGGCAACTCAGGACCGTTTGGCGGCGGCGTGGGACTCGCTTCTTCTTCCTCTTGCTCTTGCTCTGGAAAGAGATCCACAGACGGCGGCGCGGCTTCCTGTCCGTGCATCACCAGCGCGGCAATTAACAGCGCGCCGAAGAAGATTAGCCCGTAAGTTTTCATGGCTGTTTCCCTGAAGTGTAGCCGAATTCCCCGATGCGGGCAGCTACGTCGGGGCGAGAGGATTTGAACCTCCGACCTCGTGGTCCCAAACCACGCGCTCTACCAAGCTAAGCTACGCCCCGAATATGCAGCGTCTTGTTTAGCACGGATTCTGTTCCCGCGCATCTACGGAGCGGTCGCCGCGGCGACGTGCGATTGGCCGCCGCGCCAATCACTTTTCCTGTTTCGTGTGAACGTTAACCCAAATTTGGCGCGAGCCGTTTTTCCACTGCGGCTACGGTCTCGTTTCGCCGGGTGGCGTAATCAACTGCTTGATCGCGTCCGATCTGTCCGACGCCGAAATATTTCGATTCCGGATGCGAAAAATAGAGCCCGCTCACGCTCGCGCCGGGATGCATTGCAAACGACTCCGTTAGTTTCATTCCTGTGTTTCTCTCTGCGTCGAGCAGACCAAAGAGCGTTCGTTTCTCGGCGTGATCTGGACACGCTGGATAACCGGCAGCGGGTCGGATGCCGCGATATTTTTCGCGGATCAAATCAGCATTGGAGAGTTGTTCGGCGCGCCCGAACCCCCACGCGATTCGAGCTTTTTTATGAAGATATTCGGCAAACGCTTCAGCTAATCGGTCCGCTAAAGCTTTGGCCATGATCGCGCTGTAGTCGTCGTGCTGAGCCTTAAACTCCTCTGCAAGCTCATCCGCGCCATGAATTGAGACCGCGAATCCGCCCAGATGATCCTGTAGCGGCGCTCTCTGACCGCCGTCCGTTGGCGCGATGTAATCCGCGAGGCAATGATTGAATTGTCCAGTCGGCTTCTGGATCTGCTGACGCAGAAAATAAAAGGTGGCGATTTCTTTGGTGCGGGCGTCATCGGCGAAAATATGAACGTCGTCGCCGACCGCGTTGGCGGGCCAGAAAGCGTAAACGCCGCGCGGAATCAGGAGATCTTTCGCGGCAATTCGCGCGAGGAGTTCCTGCGCATCGTCGAAAAGTTCGCGCGCTTGTTTGCCGATTTTTGGATCATCGAAGATCGCGGGGTAACGGCCACGCAATTCCCACGCGTGAAAAAACGGCGACCAGTCGACGTATTCGATCAGATCACGCACCGCGATCGATGTTTTGTGTGCTTCGTAGACACGCACACCCACAAACTCGGGTTTCGGCGGCACATAGTTGCTCCAATCCACCGGCGTTCGATTCGCACGCGCCTGCTCAAGCGTTAGCAGCTTTTTCTTCTCAGTTTTTGCAGCGTGTTCCCGGCGCAGGCGCTCGTAATCTTCGCGCGTTTTCTTATCGAAGTCCGACTTCAATTGTTCATTGAGCAACGCGTTTACCACGCCCACCGCGCGCGACGCGTCGAGGACGTGCACAGTGCTCGCGCCATAATGCGGCGCGATTTTAACCGCGGTGTGGGCACGGCTCGTAGTTGCACCGCCAATCAGAAGCGGCAAGCGAAATCCTTCTCTCTGCATCTCCTGCGCGACATGAACCATTTCATCCAGCGATGGCGTAATTAGACCGCTTAGGCCGATCGCGTCCGCTTTTTTCTCGCGCGCTGTATCCAGGATCTTCGCTGCGGGAACCATCACGCCGAGATCGATTACGTCGTAATTATTACATTGCAGAACTACGCCAACGATATTTTTGCCGATGTCGTGCACGTCGCCTTTTACAGTCGCCATGACGATGCGCCCCTGCGGCTTGGCATCGGCGGATTTTTCCGCTTCCATAAACGGCATCAGATACGCCACCGCTTTTTTCATTACCCGCGCACTTTTTACCACCTGCGGCAGAAACATTTTCCCCGCGCCGAACAAGTCGCCGACCACGCTCATTCCGGCCATGAGTGGACCTTCAATCACCTCGAGCGGTCGCTTGCATTTTTGGCGCGCCTCCTCGGTGTCGATGTCGATATGATCAACGATGCCTTTAACCAATGCGTGTTTTAGGCGCTCTTCGACGGGTTGCTTTCGCCACGTTTCGTCAGCGACCGGCGCTTTGCCTTTCGCCTTTACGCGTTCCGCAAACTCGATCAGGCGTTCGGTTGCGTCGTCACGGCGATTCAACAGCACGTCTTCGACTCGTTCTCGCAGGTCAGGCTCAATTTGTTCGTAAACTGCAAGTTGCCCGGCATTCACGATCGCCATGTCCAAGCCCGCACGGATTGCGTGGTAAAGAAAAGCCGCGTGCATCGCTTCGCGCACGGTGTTGTTGCCACGAAACGAAAACGAAATATTGCTGACACCGCCGCTGACGCGCGCCCCTGGCAAATTTTGTTTGATCCAACGCGTCGCTTCAATGAAATCGACCCCGTAATTGCGGTGCTCGTCGAGACCCGTCGCGACTGTCAGAATGTTTGGATCGAAGATAATGTCGTTTGCTGGAAACTCTGCTTCTTGGGTCAACAGCTCGTAAGCGCGAGCGCAGATCTCAGTCTTTCGTTGGAAATTGTCAGCCTGACCCTTTTCATCGAACGCCATCACGATTGCGGCTGCGCCGTATCGCCTGATCAGTTTTGCCTGGAATAGAAATTCTTCTTCACCGTTTTTGAGGCTGATCGAGTTCACGACCGCTTTGCCCTGGACACATTTGAGTCCGGCTTCGATGACGCTCCACTTTGAGCTGTCGATCATGATGGGGATGCGCGCGATTTCCGGTTCGCTGCCAATCAAATTCAGGAAGCGAACCAT
>DASXYB010000028.1:0-4946 GCA_036502745.1 Candidatus Udaeobacter sp. | reverse complement strand
GGTGGTGCCGTATCGGAGAGTCGCGGAGCTTTCAGCGTTCGGCGAGAACGAGGTCGTTGAGTTATGGAATTTGGTCGTTCACGCACAAGCGCTCTTGCGAGCAGCCGTAAAGGCGCAGGGATTCAACATCGGTCTGAACCTTGGTGAGTGCGCAGGCGCAGGTGTGCCCGATCATTTGCACATCCACATCGTGCCGCGCTGGAACGGCGATACGAACTTCATGCCGATCATCGGCGGTGCGCGCGTGCTCTCGGATGGTTTGCGCGCCTTATACGACAAATTGATGGAAGCGCAGGCGAAGATGGCTGCGTCCGATTAAGTCGTTAATCGTTAAATCGTTAAATCGTGAATCGTGAACCGATGTAACCTTGTAACGATGTAACGTGTAACGATTCATTTTCATTCATGAGCACTTGGGTTGAAGCGCCCCCGCGGAGAAAAGGTCTGGGCTGTTTCGCACGGGGTTGCCTGACTCTGTCGATATTCGCGATCGTGCTGGCGATTGCTGGTTGTGCCGGGTTGTATTGGGGTCTTCACCGCAACTCGGCGTTGTTTTACGGCAGTTATTGGCTGGCCAAAACGCGGTCGCTTGCCGAAGCTCCAGCGACCCTTCCTGAATTCAACGCTTCGGATCAACAGATTCAAGTTGTCCAGGAACGCTGGCAGGCTTTCGAACAGAAAACCCGCGCCGGCCAGCCAGCGGAAATTGAATTGAGCGCGGATGACATAAACGCGTTGATTGCTACAAGCGAGGACGTTCGCGGGAAAGTGTTCGCCTCGATCGATGGGAATCTGCTCCGTTTGCAGACGAGTGTGCCGATCGGGGGATTTCTAGGTAGACCGGGCTATTATTTTAATGGCAACGTCATCATCGAACTAGAAGGCGTGCAATCACTCGACGACGCGCGATTCAGGCGAATTACAATTAACGGCGAGAAAGCGCCGACGGATTTTTTAGATTGGAAATATCGCTATCGGCAATTGCGCGAGTATCTCGCCGACCAGGCGGACGCGTATGAGATCGGCATTATTGAAATACGAGATGGCAAGGTAATCCTGCGGTCACGCATCCGCTAGTTCTGTCGCAGGTGGCGCTGCCTCGTCCAGCTTATTATTCCACAAATAGCGTCGAGTTTCAGCAACGATGACGCCATTGAGCGCGATTAGCGAGATGAGGTTTGGAATCGCCATCAATCCGTTTGTTACGTCGGCTAACGACCAGACAGTCGAAAGCGAAAGAACTGACCCGACCACTACTGCAATGACCCAGAGCCAGCGATAAGGCGTAATGACTTTTGTTCCCAGAAGGTATTCGGCGGCTTTTTCGCCGTAGTACGACCATCCCAGAATCGTGGAAAACACGAACGTTAATAAACCCATTGTGAGAATGATCGGGCCCACGATGTGGAAGTCGGCGAACGCGGCTCTTGTGAGCGACGCACCTTTCAGACCTTTGGCCCATTCGCCGGAATTGACCAGCACCAGCCCGGTCATCGCGCACACAACGACCGTGTCCCAGAATGTTCCGGTGGAAGAGACGAGCGCCTGACGCACGGGGTTCTTGGTTTGCGCCGCGGCGGCAACAATTGGTGCGCTGCCGAGGCCAGATTCATTGGAGAAAAGACCGCGCGCCACACCGTAGCGAATCGCTTCTTTCATCGTTGCGCCGGCAAATCCGCCCAGCATTGCGTGACCGCTAAACGCACTTCGAATTATGAGCTGTATTGTTGCGGGAATTGCCGATGCATTCATGATCAGGAGAATGAGGCAGCCGCCAACGTAGAAAATGGCCATGAACGGCACCAAAAATTCGCAGACTTTCGCTATCGACTGAATTCCACCCAGGATCACGAAAGCGGTGAGCACCGCCATCGCGACGCCTGTGATCCATGGAGCGATGTGGAATGTTTCGTTTACCATCGATGAAATGGAATTTGCCTGGACCATGTTCCCAATTCCGAATGCGGAAATCGTTGTCAGAATCGCGAAGATGACTCCGAGCCATTTCTGTTTCATCCCTCTCTCGAGGACATACATCGGACCGCCGGCCATCCGGCCCCTTGCGGTTTTGACGCGGTACTTTACCGAAAGAACTGCTTCAGAATATTTCGTGGCGATGCCGAAGACGCCGGTCAGCCACATCCAAAGGACTGCGCCAGGGCCACCGGCGGCGATTGCCGTGGCTACGCCGACGATATTTCCAGTGCCGATGGTCGCGGCCAATGCAGTCGTTAGGGCGCCGAACTGGCTTACGTCGCCCTGTCCCTCATGCGATCTTTGAACGGAAAGTTTGATCGCCTTGCCGATGTATCGCTGGATGAAGCGAAGTCTGAACGTGAGAAAAATGTGCGTGCCTAGCAAAAGAATCAGCAGCGGCGGTCCCCAGACAAAATCGCTGAGTTGCCCGACAAACTTTTCGAATGCTTGCATAAGACTCCTTGTTTGAGGCGTAAGAACTACAGAGTCGCGGTAGGGAAGGCGAGAGAGAAAACGCCGAACCGGAAGAATTTTCGCGAACGTTCGAGGACGTTGTGGCGCGTGACACAGACGCCCTACACCTAGATCCGACGGGGCAAAGGGCCGATCAATTCGGCTGCATGATCTCGCGCACGAACACGTTCAGTTGTCCATCTTCCTGTTTGCGAACTTCGGTAATCTCATAGGGCCGCGCCTCATCCCGATTTACTACAGATCCTTGGGGCGGGGGAGTATAACCACGCGGAAATTCCACAATAATTCGTGTCGATGAACCACCGCCGAAGTGGAGCACTTTGCTTGTTAGTGTTGAGCGTGGACGCAGCACCGCCTTGTTCGCATCAGAGAAATTCACCACGAACTGTCCTTTCAAGTAAATGCGTTCGCCAGCGACTCCATGGTCAGCTACGTCATTCAAGTCGCCGGTCGCGATCAATCTTCCGAGCGGCATCTTGCCTGGCGAGAAGGTTTTCCAGCTACCACCGCCGGCATTGGAAGCCAGGGCTACGTTGGACGTACCAACCGGAGCAGGTTGAGCAGGAAGAACGGGTATCGGTGTGGCTGCAGCAACGGGCGAACTCTGTGCCACCGATGCACTCCCAATGTCTGAAGGTTTAGACGCCGGTGTCGGCGTCGCGACTGCAAGGCTTAACGCGCTTGGAGGAGCAAGAGCTGACGCGACGGTGATGGGTGTACCCGCCGGCGCAACTTTGTTTTGAGCGACAACGGCTTGCGCCGGACTCGCTGCCGGAGCTGGAGACTCGACTTTTTGTTTTTTGCCCTTTTTCCCCTTCGCCGCCGGCGTCGCTTTCGCGAGTTTGTCATTACTTGCGACGACCGGTGGAGTCATGGCAAGTGGCGCAACCGGCCTTGCTTGTTCGATGCGCACCAGTTCATTTTTGGCAGGCGGCGGAGTAGCGCTGGCGCCGGGTATGGCAATCGGGCCCCCTTGAGCCACTGCCATTTTCTGTCGGTATTCGGCCAGGTGTTGTTCCATGGAGGCGCGTTCGTTCGATTTAAACAGCGGCCAACCTCCCACAAGATTGAGACTGAGCGGTGGTTCGAGGCGAAAGGTGCCGAGACCGCGTGTAACCGTATAGCTTCCATAGAGCAAAGGAACCGTTGTCACCAGAATTCGGCCATCGATTAATCGCTCGGCATGAATCACCGCAGAAATGTCATGTGTGCGCTCCAATTTCACTTCCAAGCCGACGGTGAGCGTCTGCTTCATCAGAGGCAAAGCTTCGGGATTGGCGGGATAAATGTGTTCCATTAGCAGCTCACCACTGTCGACGGCGGCGGTCAGCGCCGCCATGCCGGAGGTAAACACATCGTCCGGGCGTAGTTGGCGCACTCCAATGATCGTGTAGCGTCCCACCACGTAGGGAACCAGGCCCCGCACCTGCTGAAAATTTCGAATATAATTGCGCAACAGCTCAGCGTTGGCCTTCGCGAGCTCGGCGGCGCCCATTCCAACGTAGCGCTCGTAAAGCTCGTTTGCGTTAAGAAATTCGCCCGGCGGCGCACCTGTTAGTTCGAACCGTTTGGGTTGCTCAATCTTGTGCAGCCTTTGCAGGATTCGATAGCTGTCAGGTCGCTCCGGTTGATTGAAGATGTAAAAACTTCCCAGCCACGCTGCGAGCGCGAATCCCATCAAAAGCAAAATCGCAACTGTCCACGCGAAATAATTAATGCGCTCCGGCGGCCGCGTGTATGCCTCGTCGTACGGATCGTACGGTTGCGTACCATAGTCCATCAGTTCAGCGCGCGATGGTTCCCGGGTTCAAGCTGATTGCGCCGCTTCGAACGACGAACCACATCCGCACGTACGCGACGCATTTGGATTGACGATTCGGAAACCGGTGCCGGTTAAACCGTCAGTGAAATCCAAGGTCGCGCCCCGCAAGAACGAGACGCTCTCATCGTCGATAAAAAATTGCACGCCATCGCGCTCGACTATCGAATCGCCTTCTTCTCGTTCGCCAAGCGTCATCTCGTAATGCAGACCGGAACAGCCGCCTTTGGCCACTTCTACGCGCAAACCTTTTGGCGAGTTTTCCGATCGCTGCGAAAGAAGATTCTGGAGCTGTCGAACAGCACTGTCAGTGACGTTAATCATCGTCAAAAAATACGGCTAGGAGGTATTTAAGTCAAAAAGCCCAAGCAACAGCGCTATGCGCAACGAGTGACGGCTCCCACCAAACAAATCGACGGACGCCCAAGCCATTGCTCCCTGGTGGCAACACCGCGGCGTTTCCTCTCATTGATTTTCGTCGCAATCAGGAACCTGGAATTTACAATCACACACAATGGGCCGGATCCGATTGCTGTCTGAGACCGTGGCCAGCCAGGTGGCGGCTGGCGAGGTGGTAGAACGCCCGGCATCAGTCGTAAAGGAGTTGGTTGAAAACAGTCTGGACGCCGGCGCTCGGAATATCGATATCGCTATTCGTCGCGGCGGAATTTCACTC
>DASXYB010000027.1:0-7686 GCA_036502745.1 Candidatus Udaeobacter sp. | reverse complement strand
TGGGTACGCGTGGCGACATCGCGAGTTGCTGGCGCCTGACCAATAGCTGCTCACACCGATCGTCGATTGCGTCGTCGTTCGTTGACACGCGACCTCGGATATCAGCGATAAAAAGAGCCTGGTTCCGAAACGCCCCGTCGTGTACCCATTTACACGCATAACAAGCACGTGACACGAAGCAGTCTTGGTGAAACGACGACGACACGCGCCCGTGATCTTGTTGTCAATCTCGTGATCGACGGGGAATGATGTCGCGCAAGCAGCACCCTTCCGCGATTTTTTCAGGACGCTACGCAGCGCAATTGCCAATCCGAAGCAGACGCCACGAGCGCACCGGACCGCGCAGAAGCGTAAAAAACCCCGCCAAGCGACGCTTCGGTTACTCAAAGTTCTGACAGAGCGTCCGGGGATCAGACGGATGTCCGATGGGCGAAGGCAGCGTCAACTGAGACCGAAAAAGCCCAATTACCGTATGGAACTCCAGTTCCGGGTAAACCAGATTTGGTCACAAGTCCGTTCGCGCCGGACGCGGGCTACATCCAAGTGTTGGGTTTGCGCCGGGGACCCCGGTAGAAGATCCTTACACCGGCAAGATTTTCCTTACGCCGTAAGCATCAGCGAATATCGCGTCAGCGGTCTCAATTCCCGTGTACACGCGAGATCACCTTTCGGTTCGGAGCTTTTGGTGGTAATACTTTAGCTTAAGATGCGGCGGAGGTATTGAGCTCCGAACAGGATTAGGAGGGCTACGTTCATCACTCGTCACGGTCAGAGAAGGTCTGCGGTCGGAGCAGTCGGCGATTTTGGCGATTTTGTGCTCGCTCGCCGAGACCAGATTCTCCATTCCTGGATCGCTGCAGTCGATAAGCACCCAAACATTTCTACTTCGGACAATCTTACCTATACACAACTGCTTGATCATCTCCCGGAGCTCTGCACTGAGCTCGCCGCTCTCCTCAAGCAGCCCGACGCGAAGCAAATCAAGCGAGAGGCGAAACAGGATGCTAGGGCGCACGGCTGGAAGCGCTGGCGACAAGGTTATAAGTTAGAAGAACTAATCCGGGAGATCTGCCTAATTCGTCGGAACTTCCTTGACACCTGGCTTAAAGCTTTCGCCGCTGAGGAACTACGTTTCGATTCTGATGCACAGAATGCCGCGCAGCGAGTCGTGGAAAGTTTTTTCGATAACGTCATTATTGAAGCAACGGTCCAATTCGTTGAGGAACACCAAGAAGCTCTGCGTCAGTTGGATCCCAGCCTGAAACCGCGGGTATCTGGCAATCCAAAATTTGTTCAACGCATCACGCACGTACTTCGTGAGCCATTGGGTCCGCTGTTGCTTGGGCTCGAAGTCTTGCTGCGCGAAGAATCTTTATCGCCGCGAGGCGTCGAGATGATTGGACTCCTCCAGCGGGGGGTGAAAAAAGAGGCCGACGCCATTGAAGAACTGCTCAGGTCGACAGAATTGTTCGAAAAAGGAACCGGCTAGATAAATCAGCGGGCAACGGGAATCGAACCCGCATGGCCAGCTTGGAAGGCTGGAACTTTACCATTAAGCTATGCCCGCATGGGACGGTGAGTTGAACACTGCCAAGTGACGAGCGACTAGTCAAAGCGATTGCACCGTCGCAATCGCAGGTTACCTCGTGCGGGAGTTAACCTTCAAACGCGCTCGCGACCAGGGTGGCGTTATGGCCACCAAACCCGAAGGAATTATTGAGCGCAACGCGCACTTTCTTTTCGCGGGCAACGTTGGCCGTATAGTCGAGGTCGCACTCTTCGCCTGAATTTTCCAGATTAATCGTGGGCGGAATTACAGAGTCGCGAATCGCCAGCGCACAGGCAGCCATCTCTATCCCACCGGCGCCGCCTAACAAGTGACCTGTCATCGATTTCGTTGCGCTGATCGAAACCTTGTTGGCGTATTCGCCAAAAATTCTCTTGATGGCACGGGTTTCGCAAAGATCGCCGATGTCAGTGGAAGTAGCGTGTGCGTTGATGTAATCGACCTGCTCAGGTGAGATGCGCGCGTGACCCAGCGCCATCTTCATAGCCCTTGCGGCGCCTTCGCCGTCCGGAGGCGGCGCAGTCATGTGGTAAGCATCGGCGGAAACGCCGTATCCGGTGATTTCACAGTAAATTTTTGCGCCGCGGGCCTTGGCATGTTCCAACTCCTCGACGACGACAACTCCTGAGCCTTCGCTCATCACGAAACCATCGCGGTCGCGGTCGAATGGCCGCGATGCACGCTCAGGCTCGTCGTTGCGAGTGCTAAGCGCCTTCATGGCTGAAAATCCTGCCACTCCGATTTCGACGATAGACGCCTCGGCACCCCCAGCGAGAAAGATATCGGCGTCCCCAGACTTGATGATGCGCCAGGATTCACCGATGGCATTGTTCGATGTAGCGCACGCGGTAACGATACAGAGGTTCGGGCCGCGGAGGTTGAACTCCATCGAGATAACGCCGCCAGCCATGTTGCTGATTAACATAGGGATCGTGAACGGCGAGTTTCGCCCCGGTCCCCGCGTCAAAAGGATTTGTAACTGATCCTGTAAAGTTTTCAGACCGCCAATTCCGGTGCTAACGATTACGCCGAAACGGTCGCGCTCTTTCAGATTGTCTATATCGATTCCGCTATCCGCGACTGCGGTTTTTGCTGCGGCCATTGCAAGATGCGTAAAGCGGTCGGTACGCCGCACATCCTTTGGATTTTTAAAGAACGGTTTGGGATCAAAATCGCGCACTTGCCCGCCGATTTTGCAATCGTATCCGGCGGTATCAAAAGCGTCGATCGTACGAATGCCGCTGACGCCGTTTTTCAGATTTGACCAAAACGTCTCAAGGCTATTGCCAACGGGCGTGGCAACACCCATACCCGTGATGACTACTCTGCGCTCGGCCATGGCGATATAGTGGTGACTTGAAACGTGGGAGGGTCAGCTGCTTCCCATGCCGACGTTTTGCACAGTCTGGAAGAGTTTTCCTTCGGTCCTGATCGAAGGCGCGATGATAATTTCAGTCTGTTGGAATTCTGGAAGGTTGCGCGCGCCTACGTTGCCCATGCAAGTGGTGATTGCACCGACGAGATTTTGGCTCCCGTCATCAACCTCGGCCGGGCCGAATAGAATTTGTTTCAAGGAACCCGTCGCACCCACTTTGATGCGCGTGCCACGAGGAAGATTGGCGTGCGGAGTAGCCATGCCCCAATGGTAGCCGCGTCCTGGCGCTTCGTGCGCTTTGGCAAACGCGCTGCCCACCATGACCGCGTCTGCACCGCAAGCCAGTGCCTTGCAAACGTCGCCGCCTCTGCTCATGCCGCCGTCAGTGATAATAGGCACATATCGCGATGTCTTTTTGAAGTAAGCGTCACGCGCCGCCGCGCAATCGACACTAGCAGTCACCTGCGGAACCCCAAGTCCGAGCACGCCACGCGAAGTGCAAGCAGCTCCGGGCCCGACACCAACCAGGACCGCAGCCGGCCCGCACTCCATGATCTCGAGAGTCACATCGTACCCGACCGTGTTTCCGACGATCACAGGGATACGCATCTCGCGGCAAAATTTTTCAAGATCGAGGGACTTGTACTCTGAGGAAATATGACGGACTGTGGAGACCGTGCTCTGCACAACGAAAACGTCAGCGCCGGCTTCTTGTGCGATTCTGCCAAATTCCGCAGCACGCTGAGGAATGGAACTCACTGCGGCTAAAACACCAGCGTCCTTAATTTGGCGCACACGCGCTGCGATGAGGTCTTGCTGAATAGGTTCCTGATAAATTCGCTGTAACAACGCAGTAATCTCAGATTTACTCGCTTCGACGATTTTTTGCAGCACTTCCTGCGGGTTCTTGTAGCGCGTCTGCACTCCTTCCAAATTCAACACGGCAAGCCCGCCCAGTTTGTTCATTGCGATTGCGAAGCCGACATCGACGACTCCATCCATCGCGCTGGCGAGAATCGGAATCTTTAACTCAAGTGGTTCCGCTGCTTTGCGAGCCAAACGAAACGTGGTGTCCACCTCGTTCGGATTGATTGTCACGCGCCCGGGCACAAGTGCGATCTCGTCGAAACCATAAGTCACGCGTGCTTTGCGGTTTCGGCCTATCCACATTCCCATGTTAAATATTCTCCATCCTGAATCGTTCGTTTAGGCTTCCGCAGTGTGGGCACCGGGGAAGCAGCGCGTCCGTGCGATCCTCAAATTCGAACGCGCAAATCACGCAACGCAACCGGTGCTGAAGAGACCGTCGCTCTCGCCGCCGGCGGTTCCATTCTCCCACTATCCAGAATAGAAACACCGCCGCAAGAAAAAGCAGCAGATAAATGGTGACAAGAGTAGCAAGACTGACGCGAATCACGGCGTGACGGTAGCTGCCGATGCTCGCTGTGGAGAGTCGACGTCGCTGCCCCATTGAACAGTGGCCATGCCCCAGACGAGCGACGAGCCGGGTTTGGTATAGTTTCGTGTGATCGGTGAGAAACGGGTACCGACGACCAGTAACCGCGCTTGTTCATCCAACGCTGGATCACCCGATGAGTTGATTGGAAAGCAGTATCGAACTTCACCGAGGTCGTTGGCTGCGACCCGAAATCGAAGTGTTTCAGGTGTTTCTTGGTTCGACGTGGCAAGGCCAGATTGTGGCACGCTCGGAGTTCCAAATTCATCGAGTTCCTTGGAAAAAGAAATGTATGTTCTCGGAGTGCCTCTGGTGGAAGCTGTTTTCCGGACGATAGAAGGTACGGCACCTGGCGGCTGGGAACTTGGGATCCCTAGATCCGGCTTCAATGGTGGAAGCTCCTTGAGAACTGGTTCTACCGCCGAGTAGGACGGCAGATGCTCAGTCTTTGGCAGATCGCCTAGTTTTGCTCCCGGCGCAGGATGAGTTGTGAAAGCAACTGCAGGATCTTCTGCATCAATCCAACGAAGCAGAGTGCGGCCTTCTTCGGAATCGGGTGTTATAAATGTGACACGGGCCGGCGGCGGCAGAAGCGCTACCGGAGTGGGGTAAACGATTTGGAACACATAAAAGCAGAGCGCGTGGGCCATCAACGACAGTACTAGGAATGCCGCGAGCGTCGTCCTTCGCCGTCGAGGGGGATCCCAGCTGAAAAGAAGCCGTTCGGCCGGAATGTCACACGCGATGCTATTCATCGTGGCGGAGTTGCAGCGAGCGCAACCGACGTGATGCCGTGTTCGAGCGCAGCGTTCGTCACTTCAGCGACTGTCTCATACGAAGCAGAACGGTCAGCCTTGATGATGACAGACTGATCCTTGCGCTTGGCTCCATCGAGTAACGGCCCAAGCTGCTCAATGGTGACCCGCTGGTCCTGAAAATAGATGGCGGAAACTGCCCCGCCGGTAATGCTGATGATTTGTTGATTGCTCTGCGGGCCGAGCGAAAAACGCGAGAACGGCATCGAGATTGAGATGCCTTGTTGGAGGATGAAATTCGAACTCAACAAGAGAAAAAACGCGAGCAGGAAAGCGAGATCGACTAGCCCAATTAGCAAAAGCCAACCGAAGTTATAGTGTGTTGTTCGGCTGAGTTTCACGGTTCAATGCATGACGTTCCGGACCCAACGAGCCAGCCAGATGAAGCCGTTGCCCCTTAAAGGTCCTGCCGTCCTTCAATCTCACGCACCGTCTCGTCAGGTTGTTGGAAACTGATGATGCCGCTAATTGGACGGCTTTCGGTCAACAGGTGGACAATCTCAATGCCTGCGCCTTCCATGTCATGCATCATGGTATTTACGCGGGAGGAAAGGTAGCTGTAGGCAACGAATGTCGGTGTTGCTACCACGAGCCCAGCCGCAGTCGTGAGCAAACTCTTGTAAACGCCACCGGAAAGCTCCGTCACTGTTGCGTAGCCGCCGCTTGAGGCGATGGTTCCAAAAGCGTCGATCATCCCTGCGACGGTGCCGAGCAGCCCGAGTAACGGCGTCAGGAAGGCGATGGTAGCAAGGACGGGCAGAAAACGTTCAAGCTTTGGCACTTCGAGTTGCGCGGCTTCCTGCACGATGTCGCGTAATTCCGCTCGAGGCGCATCGTGGCGAATAATCGCAGCATGAATCACGCGCGCCACTGGGCCTGGCGTGCCGGCAGACTCGTGCAAAGCCTCAGCGAAATTGCGACGGCGGATCAGGTTCGACAGTCCTTTCAAGAATTCGCCTGTATGAATGGTTGCGCGATGAAAGTAAAAAAGGCGCTCCGCAAAAACAGCAATTGAAATGATGCTGCAGGCCAAAATTGGCCACATCAACAACCCGCCTTTTTGGATGTAATCAATCACGCGGGTTTTGTACCTCTGTTTGCGCAGTGTGGCAAGGGCCTTTCCTGTTTGGCATTTCGCAGATGCCTACGATTTTGCAGCGGTATAAATTGTAACGATCCCACCGGTCAAACGTTTATACGTGGGAGAAACGTAACCGGTCGCGCGCATCAATTCGCACATTGCATCGCCACTCGGAAACTGCTCGATTGACTCACCGAGGTAGTCATAGGCGCGTTTCTTGTGTGTTAGGACTGAGCCAAGCAGTGGCAGACACCGATGCAAATAAAACCGATACGCGGCGCGAAACATCGGGGTTAGTGGTAATGAGAACTCTAGCACGAGCAGGTGACCGCTGGTGTTAAGCACGCGCCACATTTCACTAAGTGCAGCTGAGCAGTTTTCCAGGTTGCGCAGACCAAAGGCGATAGTCACACAGTCGAACGACCTATCCTCAAAGGGGAGTTTCATCACATCAGCAAGCACCACCCGCCGCACACCTTTCCGCCGCGCAAGGTCGAGCATTTCCGGCAGGAAATCGACACCGGTCAGCTCCGCGTGCGGCAATTTCTTCTGTAGCGCCAGCGCTAAATCTCCGGTGCCGGTTGCTAGATCAGCGATTGTACGCGGATACCAGGCCTCGACGATACGAGCCGCGCGCGCTCGCCAATAGAAATCGATGCCGCAGCTAAGCAAGTGGTTCGCGAGATCGTAACGCGTCGCAATCGACCCGAACATTTCTCGAACGTGCGCTGATTTGGTATTCATGTCAGAAAGCTCATCCAAACGTTAGCGCGGATTTGTTAAGGCACTCCTTCTTATGACTCATGAGATAGCTAACAAGCTAACGTTGAGCAACAAGGCCGGAGCTGCCATAAATTAGTAATTGCCATACACGGCAACTACGACTATCTACCGGGATGGACATATCTGTTAAAGATCTACAAGAAGCGGTTTCAATTCGCCAGCAAATCGATAATCTGCAACGACGCCTTTCCTCTCTTTTGCGAGGGGCCCCTCAAACGGCAACGGCTCCGGCGGCTTCTACCGCCAGTGGGCGGCGATTCTTCTCGCCTTCCACAAGAGCAAAGCTATCCGCGGCGGCCCGCGCTCGTTGGGCAAGGAGGCGAGGTACCACAACACCAGCTCCTGCTAAAGGGCGAGGTACCACAACACCAGCTCCTGCTAAAGGAAGAGGTCAGCTCACACCGGCCGGCCGAAGGAAGCTTTCGCAGTTAATGAAAGCGCGCTGGGCCGCCAGAAGGAAAGCCGGGGGAAAGCAAACAGTTTCGACGCGGAAAAAGGGTGTACTCACACCTGCCGGCCGAAAGAGACTTTCAGAACTAATGAAAGCGCGCTGGGCCGCCAGAAGGAAAGCCGGCTCGAAATAGCCACTACAGTCGCTACCAACATCGA
>DASXYB010000026.1:0-1817 GCA_036502745.1 Candidatus Udaeobacter sp. | reverse complement strand
GATCAACAAGCGTTGATCATGCGCGCGATGTTGCCATCGCACTCGATGCCATAGTGACAGGAAATTACCAGGAGGAAGAAACATGAAAATTGGGAGTTTGATTATTGCCTTGGTTGTGACGGCCGTCGTGACTGCTTTCGGCCAGGAAGGTGTTATTCAAGACGTAAAGCACGGCGCGAAGAAAGCTGGCGAAACAATCAAAGACGGACTGGAAACAGCAGGGCAGAAAGCAAAAGAGACCGCCAAAATAGTTGGGAAGCAAACAAAAGAAACCGCCGAGACCGTAGCGGAGAAGACGAAGGAAACGGGTGAAACGGTGGCTAGAAAAACAAAACAAACGGTCGATGGCACACACGAAAAAGCATCCGAGACTGCTCAAAGCACGCATCCCAAGTCCATCAAGAGCGCCAGCAAAACGAAAGCGCAAGCGACCGAAGAACAGACGACAAATATCGACTTAGATACGCCGGCACCAAGCCCGACGCCGTGAAAGTGAATCGCCGGTAATCGCAATATGTTGAGCAGAGGTGTCTAACGCTGCTGCGTTGCAGCACACCTTGACTGAGAATTAACCGACGCAAAATTTTGTTCGTTCCAACTTGCTCCGATTCGTCGACTGAGTCCTATTTGGCGCGATGAGCAGTCTGCGTCTCGGAGTAAACGTCGATCACGTTGCGACATTGCGGCAGGCGCGTTATGCCACGATGCCCGAATCAAAAAATGCAGAGCCGGATTTACTTGTGGCCGCACGGATTTGCGAACGCGGCGGCGCCGGCGGGATTGTTGCCCATTTACGAAGTGATCGTCGCCATATTCAGGACCACGACATCGAGCGTCTCCGCCAGAATATCATGACGAAATTGAATCTGGAGATGGGCAACACCGAGCAGATCGTTGATGTCGCGCTTCGTATCAAGCCTGAGGAGGTCTGCCTGGTGCCGGAAAAGCGCGAAGAGGTTACGACGGAAGGAGGCTTGGATGTGCGTGCGCAGCGCAAGGAACTCGAACCGACCATTAGACGACTGCAAGTGGCCGGGATTCGCGTCAGCCTGTTCATCGATCCCATGTTGGAACAGGTCGATGTCGCAGCGGAATTGGGCGTTGAGATGGTCGAGCTGCATACCGGCAGCCTTGCAAACGCCTTTACGGAAAAGATCCAAAAGCAAGAACTCGAACAACTCCGAGCAGCTGCGCGCGCTGCGTCCGAATCCAATATGCAAGTCAACGCTGGCCACGGCATCAATTACAAAAACATCGCGCTCATTCATCAAATTCCATGTTTGACGGAACTCAATATCGGCCATGCAATCGTTTCCCGAGCGATGTGGGTGGGTCTGGAGAATGCCGTCAAGGAAATGCTCGCCGCGATGGCTAATTATCCCGAATGAGTGCGAAAGTCCGCCAGCATTCTAACGCGACCGCTCCGGTTGCCGTCGCTGGATCCGGCAGGCGAAGCGCCTGCCCTACAACACCCGACTGGTCAGCCGGAGTAACAAGATGAGCGTGATCGGTATCGGAGTTGATGTGATTGAATGCTCGCGCATCCAGCATTCCATCGAACGATTCGGAGATCGGTTTCTGCGTCGCGTCTTCACAGATGGTGAAATCGAATATTCGATGTCGATGAAATTCCCGGAACGCCATCTGGCTGCGCGTTTCGCGGGGAAGGAGGCGGTGGCGAAAGCGTTCGGCACCGGGATCGGCAAAGCAATGGGGTGGCGCAACATTGATATCCGCAAAAAAGAAAGCGGCGAACCGTTTCTGATTTTTTCAGGGCCGGCTAAAGCTTTCGCCGCAGAACGCGGCGTCGCTTCTGC
>DASXYB010000025.1:0-6580 GCA_036502745.1 Candidatus Udaeobacter sp. | reverse complement strand
GTTCACCTGTGTATTCGATAATACGCGTGCCTTTGCGAATGAACTCTGTGGTGTAAACGCCCCGACCGTGCACGTCGGATTCGCGAACCTCGATCTGCACGATGCGCCGCCGAGCTTTGCTTTTCTTTGCCATGCAGTCGTAGAATTAATTCTGGTTCTTCACTCGTGCTTGCGGCGGGATTGATCCCTAGTGCTCATTGGCGCCGTTTGCAAAAGGAAGCGATATTTCGGACGTTACAATTCAAAGACAGGAGTCCGGTTGTGGATCCTGCCAAATGTTACAATGAAACGTATGAAGCAGTCGATCGCAGTAATTCTCGGCTTGTGGTTGGTCGCGAGCTCGGCGTCAGCAAATCTCGGCGCCAACAGTGAGATTATTGAAGATTCTTATGGCACCATCGTTCAACGACGCCTGCGAGACGACGGCAAGGTAAGTGTTGTCTACACTAAGGGGCGATATCTGTATATGGTTACCTTTGCTAACAGCCGGAGCATTTCGGAAAGTTACTCCCGCGCAAACGGCACCGATCTTTCGGAAAAGGAAATTACGAAGTTCCTGAAGGCAAACTCCGGTGCTAAATGGGTGCCAACCCATACCGGTGCGGAGCGACGTTTTAAAACGATTGACGGAAGCGCCGAGGCAACATACGGCATACTAAATGGTCGCCCGGCATTAACAGTACGCTCGCTTAATCCCTGATCGCATCACCTAGTCTCGTCGGCCGTTCGGCGATTGACGAAATAAGTTTCCGTGCGATTAATTGGCGCGGTAAATTTCTCCCCTCGCAAGTCACTCTCTCGCGAGGTGAACACAACTCGCAAGTTTTCCGGTTGAAAATAACTCCGCACACCTATGGCGGGACATAGTAAGTGGTCGAAGGTCAAACGTTTTAAGGGCGCGATCGACGCCAAACGCGGCAAGATCTTCAGCAAGTTATCAAAGGAAATCACCCTCGCAGCAAAAACCGGCGGCGGCGATCCGAACGGCAACCCGCGTCTGCGCAGCGCCATTCTGGCGGCTCGCGGCCAGAGCATGCCTAGTGACAATATCGACCGTGCGATCAAACGCGGCACCGGCGGAGGCAAAGACGGCGAACAACTAGATGAAATAACGTATGAAGGTTACGCGCCCGGCGGCGTGGCCATCATTGTCGAGACCGCGACCGACAATAGAAATCGCACAGGAGCCGAAGTACGCAGAATTTTCACCCAGCATAGCGGCAATCTCGCCACGAGTGGCAGCGTCTCGTACATGTTCCACCGGAAAGGACAAATCAGCGTTCCGCGCTCGAGCATTGACGAGGATCCACTACTCGAAATCGCTTTGGAAGCTGGCGCGGAAGAGTTGACAATCGAGGAGGATCAATATGTTATCACCACTTCCCACGATCAGCTCTACGCCGTAGCTGAAGCGCTCAAGAATGCAGGGGTCAGTACCGATGGGCAAAGGTTTACGTTTATTCCGGATACCACAGTCGCGGTCAGGGACGAGACCGTGGCGCGCCAGGTGTTGCGATTGTGTGATGAGCTCGAAGAAGACGACGACGTGCAAAACGTCTATTCAAATCTAGATATTCCCGACGAATTGCTGGCCAAGTTGCCGGCCTAAAAAACTACTCCTTACAAGACTTTAGGCTGTCCCCCAACTGCAGCGAATACTCTTACTTATGAACGAAGAAAACGAAAACCAGCCTGCGCCGCTGGAAACTCAATCTGCTTCGCCGGAGCAACGCCAGCCTCGTCCGCGTCGTCGTTTCCCGCGGAGGCGTTACCGCGGCAGCGATCGCTTTAGGCGCGATAATTCCGAAGAATCTCCGAATTCTTCTTCCACAAACGCCGATAACGCCGGCACCGATGTCGCCGTCGAGACGCTCGACCCGCCCGTCCGAGAAGCCGCTGAGAGCAGCGCCGAAACCACGGAGACGGTGCAAGCTGAACCGGAATTCGGTGAGGGCATCATTGAAATTTCGGGCAAAGGATTTGGGTTTCTGCGTGATCCGAAACGCAATTTTGTGCAGACGCCGCAGGATATCTTTGTCACCCCGGAAATTGTACGCCGCTTCGCTTTGCGCGACGGAATGTGGATCAACGGCGAAATCCGGCGCGGCAGCCGTGGCCCGCAATTAACAAAGTTACTGACGATCAACGCGGAGGAGCCCACGAAATACCAGGGACTTCGGCCGTTTGAAGAATTAACGACGATCAACCCGAACAAACGGATCAAGCTCGAGACAGCTCCGGATCGTTACACCACGCGCATCATGGATTTGATGACGCCTCTGGGAATGGGACAGCGCGGCCTGATTGTCGCCCCGCCACGCACAGGCAAAACGACGCTGTTGCATCACATCGCCGAAGCGGTCGCCAAGAATCACCCCGAAATGGAACTCATTATTCTTCTGGTCGATGAACGTCCGGAAGAGGTGACTGATTTTCGTCGTTCGCATCCGACAGCGCAGCTGATGGCTAGCTCCAATGACGCCGACATAAAGAGTCATACGCGGATTTCTCAACTGGCGATCGAACGTGCCAAACGACTGGTCGAAGCTGGAAAACATGTATTTATCCTTCTCGATTCCATAACGCGCACGGCTCGCGCGTTTAATAATGCAATGGGCGGCGGCGGCCGCACGATGAGCGGCGGTATCGATGCGCGTGCCATGGAAATTCCACGAAAGATTTTCGCAGCCGCTCGCAACACCGAGGAAGCGGGTTCGCTCACGATCGTTGCCACGGCGCTCATTGAAACCGGCAGCCGCATGGACGAGCTGATCTTTCAGGAGTTCAAAGGCACCGGAAACATGGAAATGGTGCTCGACCGAAAAATCAGCGATCAGCGGATTTATCCGGCGATCGATATCTTTTTGTCCGGAACGCGCCGCGAAGAACTGTTGTTGCAGGCATGGGAACTGGAGAAAATTAATCTCATCCGACGCGGTCTGGCCGGACACAAGCCAGAGGAAGCAATTCAGCGATTGTTAATGTTCGTGAAAAAATTCCCGACTAACACTGAAATGCTTAAAGGCATTCCAGGCTGATCGGTTCGAGGACGATCGCCGATCTCGACGCGCGCTGGGAGACGGTTCACAATTCGCTGTGCGCACTCCAAACCTTTCCAAGAAGCTGCGAAAGATCTTTTTGGGAAAACGACAGCGCGAGATTTCCGAGTTAAGCACGTCAGGAATTCATCAAGAAATCCTCCGCGCAATCACGGCTGCGCCCGCGTTGCCGACTAGCGGAGAGCATCTCGATGTCGGTAGCGGGACCGGGGATTTATTGCGTTTGGTTTGCGCTCGTTACGCGTTTCGTTCTTTCGGATGCGATTACACGGACAAATTGCTCTACGTTCCCGGTGCCGAGATCCACACTGTCGATCTGAATCGCGAACGGCTTCCTTACAATTAATCGCTTTGCGCCCGTTACCTGTATCGAAACCGTTGAGCACCTGGAAAATTTTCGAGAGGTCGTCCGGGAATTTACCGCGTTCTTCAACCAAGTGGCGTCGCGATATTGGCCACGCCGAATATTTTGAATCTACGCTCGCGTCTGCGCTATCTGTCGTCCGTTTTTTATAATTTGTTTGGCCCTTTCGCGCTTGACGAATCCGCCGTCCACACCACGCGCGGTCACATCAACCCGGTGAGCTGGTTCTATCTTTCCCACGCGGCTACTCAGCGCTGGTTTTCGCGATTTGAGAGTGACTGTGGATAAATACCAGCGCCGCTCACTTGTGGCATTTCCGTTTTTCATCGTTCCTCTGCACGCCACAAACTGGATTGTCTACGTCGTGACAAGCGCACTTACGCCACGGTCGATGAAAGGAATACCTGGGCCGTTCGAGCGATGAACTCACCCGATCTGCTGCTTGGACGAACGTTAATAGTGACAGCGGTTACGCCGTTGTAATTTGCCGTTGATAGAGTGCGTGAATCGTCTGACGAGCGTTGAGATAATCACGACTGAACGCTTGAAAATCATCATAACCAACACGGATGGCAAACTTTCGTTGTTTATCTGGATCACTGGGAAGCGTAGAGACGCTTCTGTTGTCGTATCGACGCAGCACAAGTTCGCACCGGCGCAGAAACACGTAAGAATTCTTGAGCGTGGCAACGTCGGACTTGTCCAGGTGCCCGGTCTGTTGCAATGCGTCGACGGCACGGTTCCAGTTCGGCTCCCACACGTTTGCGCGCATCTGTAACGCTTGAACGAGAAACTCCGCTTCGATGATGCCGCCAGATCCGGTTTTTAAATCGAGAAAATCAGATCCGCCTCCGCGCTCTCGCCGAATACGCTGCACCATGTCATCGATCTTGCTGAAAAGGGCGGCATCCCCGCATCCGCGACGCCAGGCGGCTTTTGCTATCGCCATGAATTCATTTTGTAATGGACCACTCACAACACGCGCGCGAGTTAGCGCCTGTAGCTCCCATAGCTGCGCGCGGCTGGCATAGTATGATTCAAACGTATCCAGCGAGCAGACCACCGGGCCTTTTTCGCCTTCAGGACGTAGCCTTGCGTCCAGAGGCCAGATATTTCCCTCGGCGGTTGGTTGCGCCATGGCGAGCATGAGATTTTGCGCAGCGCGAACATCCTCACCCACAAATAAAACGTCGAGGTCGGCGCCGTAGCTGATCTCGCGTCCTCCTAATTTTCCGAGCGCGATGATCGTCAATTGCTCACTTGCCAGCAGTTTCGCGGCAAAAGCCAAACACGCCTCTGCGACGTCGGAAAGCTCCATAAATGTTGCTTCCGCTCGGACGAGTCCAAGTACGTCCCGAAGAATGATGCGTAACAGTTGCCGCTGACGGTAGGCGCGTATCGGATCGAAATTGTTCGCGGTTGAGCCTAACGAATCAAGCCGGTCTAAATTTTCTTTGATCGATCGCGCTTCATCAAAGGTTGCGTCCCTGGTGATGTCTTCCAGCAGTTGCGGGCGGCGAATCAGAAGATCCCCCGCAAACCGGCTGGCGTCGAAAGTTTTTACGACCAGTTCAAGCAACTTCGGATTCGTAACAAGCAATTCGAAAAGCAAACTGCGCAAGCCATAGCTTTCTACGAAGCGAAGGAACTGGTTTAGAGTTGCATCCGGGTCGGCAGTTTTGGAGATCCGATCCAGCAAAATCGGACGCAGCTTTTGAAATATTTGGCGAGTTCGGGTGCCGACATGAAAATTCGCTGCCCCGCGTTCGAGCCCATTCAGCGCTTTTTCTGCTCGTTTTGGATCCTTGAAAAATTCAACAGTAATCTTGACGCTCTCCGCCGGACTTTCAGAAATGATGCGTTGAAATATGGGACGCACCGATCCCATTCGGCTCTGCAGTGCCGCTGTGAAATCCGCGGCCGACGAAAACCGAAGGCTGCGCGCGAGCCGGGTCAGCGGGTCCGGCTCGTCCGGAACAGTGTGGGTCTGTTGTTCGGCTTCGATCTGCAGGCGGTGTTCGACGCGGCGGAGGAATCGATATGCATTATCAAGCGCCAGAACTTCATCGCGCGGGAGCAAGTCCAGTTCTCTCAGTGCGCGGAGCGCCTTGAGCATACTGGCTTCCTGCAGAAACGGATTACGCGCGCCATGGATAAGCTGCAGCGTTTGCACGACGAACTCGATGTCGCGAATGCCGCCGCGCCCAAGTTTTACGTCGCGATCCAGCTTTTCCGGCCCAACGACGTCGCGCTCGATGCGGTGCTTGATGTTCGCAACCTCCTCGAGCAGATCCGGCGTTGGACTTTTTGGGTAGATGAATGGCTGATGGAGCCGTAGGAAATCGTAAGCCAACTCGTGGCTGCCGGCGATTCCGCGCGTCTTGATGAGCGCAATCCGCTCCCACGTTTCGCCGAACCCAGCGTAATAGTTTTCCATGCTCTCGAGGGACCGCGCCAAAGGTCCCGCCGAGCCTTCAGGACGCAACCGCAGATCGGCTCGAAACAGCGAGCCGGCTGGATGCGGCTTCGAAAACGTTTCAAGAATCTTGTTTCCCAGTCGATTGAAAAACTCATGATAAGAAATGTGCGGCGTGAGTTGGCCCTCGTCGCTGTAGAGAAAAAGGAGGTCGACGTCTGAACTGTGATTGAGTTCGCCTCCGCCGAGTTTCCCGAGCGCGAGAATCGCAAAATCCGCTTTTGGCGAGCCGTAACGCTGCCGCAGTTCAGCGTCCCAAAACTCGAATACGCGGCGAAGGCAAATCTCTGCGATCAATGAAAGCTCCCCTGTGGTCTCCTCCAGCGGCGCGACCGCAGCCAGTTCGCGCACGGCCACGCGGGTCATTTCGCGGCATTTCCAAAAGCGTAACGCTTCAAAGTTATTGTCGAATCCGGCATCGCTCGCCAAAACGTGCACTTCAGCGAGCATTTCCGCGCGGCTACGCGATGCGAGGCACACCTCAGGCTGAGCAAGCCACAGCAGCGTTTCAGGATTGCGCGTCAACCGCGTTGCGCAGACGCTCGAGACCGCTAGAAGATGCAATAGCGCGGCTTCGCCTAACGGAAATTGTTGGACCAGTTCCGCAAGAGGCACCGCGTTTGCCGGCCATTGTTCGTTGAGCTGAACCAAAGTGGTCTCTATTTGGGAAGGGTTCAGTGA
>DASXYB010000024.1:0-5699 GCA_036502745.1 Candidatus Udaeobacter sp. | reverse complement strand
TGGCCAGCTCGAAATCGTCGCGCTCGTCGTCGCCAAGCTCGGCGTATGCTTCTTCAACAAGATGCAGCGTCGTTTCGCAGCGGAGCCAGACGAATTCCAGTCGCTCTTTTGCATCTTCGATCGACGAAAGACGAAGGCCGGCGCGCAACGCTTCCAAGTCGCGCTGCTCTTTTTCCTTGAGCAGCTTTTTCACATCGTCAATGGAAGTCTCGGTGTTGATCGTGATCATGCGGAGAAGAGAAGAGATACGTGAATCAGGAACCCTCGATCCCGGAACCCTTGGCCCCTGAAATCTGAAATTCTTTTTCCTGCGTTCACGCTTTCCTGATTTGTTTTCACGCGGCTGCTTTTAATGGGTCGCCGTTTTCGTCGACTGCTGTTACTTGGCCGGCTGGATCGGCGCCGGGAGCCTGGATCGTGCCGGGCTTTGGCGCGCGCCAGAGGGGCAAATTATCGCGGAGCCGCTGCAGATATTCTGGTGGCGCTTTTTCTTCCTCGGCCAACTTCAAAAATTCCAGCGGCTCGCGCACCCACTGGCGCATCACGGATTTGTAATTGAGTCCGCGCTGGTTGCAGTATTCGCGCATGGTGATGAGACCATTGGAGAGCAACTCGATGAGAACGGCGTTATCGCGGCCGTTATCCATGGTGACGCGCGCGGGCAATTGCCAATCGATCTTGAGCGACCAATTCGGGTCTTTGCATGGCCGCAGTTTGTTCGTCTCCACGCGATTACTGAGATAGCGGAACGCTATCGGCGTGCAGAAGCGGTCGGCCAGGCGTTCGCCGAGGATTTGGAAAAACAAATCGGCGCGCGCGGCGATGAATCGGGCCGTGTTGCCATTGAGCCTGGCCGGGTTCCAGAAAAATTCGACAGGAATGCCCCAGCCGGCGCAAGCATCGCGAAGCAGGAGATCGGTGATGAAGGGTTCGACGAGGGGCGACGGCGAATTTGAAGTGAGCAGCTCGGCGCCGCCTTTCTCGCCGGCATAATAAATCCCGCCGCCCACCGCGCCGATGATCTTCTCGAGCTGGCTGCTGTTCGGATCCGGATCGCCCTCATCCGTCTTGCCGGCGTTTTCGATGGCGCCGAATGCGCCGCGGCCGCGCTTCTTTACGTCTCTGAGAACGAGAGCGAGAAATTGCTGTACCTTGGCATTTCGCGTAGCCAGGAGGCGCAGCTCGTAAATGTCGACAAGCGGATTAACGCCTTGCGCGAAATCGGTGATACCGCGGGTCTGATTCACCGCGTGCGGCTTGTACCAGTGGATCATGCGGCCGCGCTCGATCGGGTAATAGGTGTAATCGAGCGAGCGGATCCAGTACTCGAGCACGCGCGAATTTTTATCGATGCCGATGCCGTCGAGGATGAACTTGCCGTCTTTTCCGTCCGGGATTGGCAGCGGGCTGCCGATTTCTTCGGAATCGTAGATTTGAAAGCATGGCTCGTTGTTCCACCGATCGTTTTCGGTGAGGGCCGAGAAAAATTCGCCGCGAATCAATCGCTGCTCGATGGCTGTGGTTTGCGCTTCGTAAAAATCGCGGCGGCCAGCGAGATCGCAGCGATCGGGCGTCATGGCGTAAGTCTCAAAATCCTGTTCGGCAATCTCGTTCCATTCGGAATCCTCGGAATCGAGCTGGAGGCTGACGCCTTTGCCGATGGTGTGCCGTGCGATGCCGGCGACGCCTTCTTTAACGATGCCGAAAGTTTGCCAGCACCATTCCGCGTGATCGTTGAGCGATTTGCGCGTGCGCTGAGTGATGTATAGCCGCGAATCGGGCGGCACGAGAAAGCGCATGTTCGAGCGGTCGACCGATGCATCGATCGTGTCGCTGAACGCGCGTCCGCCGAAGCCGAAAAGATTCCACCACCAGGAGGCAGCCATAATCGTTAGGTCATCTGCGAGAAATCCGGGAACGTGATGGGCGAATCGCCGGCTTCGTCATTGAAGGCTTTAATGGCTGCGACAACGGCCGCGAATTGGTCCTCGAGCGTCATCGTGATTTCGAATTGGAAACTTTTTCCTCCAGGCGAAGCCACGACGAGCGTTTTGCCGTCGCTCGTCTGAAGTTTCGTCCAGAGCGCATCTCGGAGCGTCACAAGCGGACCGACATCATCGATCTGCGTTGCGTAATCGATGAGCGCCTGAGTGTAGCGCGCGCTGTTCGGGATATATGTGAGCGACATTCGCTGGTCGCGCTGCTGTCAAAGTTAGGGGGAGCGGTCCTCTCCATTGACTCGCCATCGAGGATCAGTCGTTCGACTCGAAGCGGCCGGCCTGTATCCATAAGATCACCGGCCGCTTTCGCTTTCCGCGTAAAAGCCGCGTAGCGAACGCAGTGAGCTTTTACGCAGTTTCTTTCGATGCGAGCTCGGCGCGTCGCTCTTCCCGGATTCGATCGAGTGTTTCTTCGATGGTCGGCGCGAGCACGCGCTGCATTTTCTCGCAGTCGCCCAGGTGATTCAATCCGCGGCGGGAAATGAACGTTTTGCGGCCGTTCTCTTCGCCGTAATACTCGTCTGTGAGCTGTTCGCGATAATGCTTGTCGGTGTTGGTGGGCAACCACCAGTAAACGGGCCCGGTGAGCGTGGCGCCGTTCTTGATGCAATCGTAATAAAGATTCGCAGCGAAGAAATCGGACCAGGCCCAGACCAGGTCGAGCTGATCGTCCATGATCGGCGCGAGATGAATCGTGTTCCCGCGTGTGCGGCTGCGATCGCCTCCTTTGTACGGCGAAAACACTTCGCGATGCGCGAGACAAAATTCGTAAACCTGTTTGGTGTGCTCGCCGTCGCCGGAATCGGCCAGGCCTGCGGTGACCACATACTTTCGCACCGAGCCATCCGGCAGAATAAATTTGAATTCTCGAAGGTTGTCGTTCTGTGCAGCGAGCAATCCGCAGAGCTGAAGAAGTTGCGTCCAACTGACTGCTTCGCCCCAATCAACCAGCGCGGACCAGGTAGGCCAATCGGGATGATCCCACAGGATGCCCCAGGCGCGAATGACATACCAGAATTGTTCATCCTGTTTGTCGATGGTGATGGTGAGCAGCTCCGCTTCTTTTGGAATCTGGCCCTGGACGTATTTTACCGGGGTGCGCGCGATGACCCGGTCGAGATCGTCTTCCTTGATGGTTGCGCCGGCGCGAATGAAGGGAAGGCCCAGCGTGAAATTCCAGAACTTGATGAGTGCGGAGATATTGCCCTTCGCTTCGACGAATTCTTTTGCGATGAGTCCCCAAAATTCGAATGGATTCAATGCGCTCCAGGCGTACGCGGATTCTTTGTCGATCGGCCCGAATGGATTGTGTTTGACCCACCGGAAGCGGTCTTCCGTCCAAAGCAGGTCGGTCCATTCGATGTCTTTTTTGCAGTGCGCGCACTCGTACGTTGTGCCGCGCTCGAGCGCTTCAATGTCGTAGCCGCATTTAACCTTCTCGGTTTGGGTTGGATCGTCGACGCGCGGCCGATCTTCGTAGATCGCGAACTGCGAGAATTTGAATTGGCCGGTGATTTCTTCGCGCCAACGATCGCGCGGCGTCTCTTTCGGAAACGCGACGAAATTTTCATCGAACGGAACAAGCTTTTTCTCGACGAAGAACGTGAGCCGTTGCCAGCCGGCTAAATTGGGATCGTACGAAAGCGGCGAACGGCCGGGCTCGCATTCGTCCCAACCAGGTTCAGTCCATTCCTGCTTTCCAGATTTCCTTAGCTTCTCTTCCGAGCAATGCGGACAGGGCAAATAGCAATAGCGCTGCGATCGCGCGAGAAAATCCTGCCAGGTAGGCGAGAGCTCGCCACCTTCACCTGGCGTCGAGTTATCGAGACACAGGCGAGTCGCCGAAAACAGTTTCGTGCGCGCGATGATCTTGTGCCAACTCGCTGCGTCGCGGTCGATGGCGTTGCGGCAGCGATCGCGCTCGTTTCCGATCGCCAACTCGCCGTTGAATCCGTGCAGGTCCGCTTCGGCGCCGGATCCGATAAGGCGCAGAAATTTTCCGCGGAAAGATTTAACCAGAGTGGTCCAGAATTTCCGTGACGCCGGGTGCGGCGGCGGCGCAATCGCCAGGTTTCTGACCGGTTCGCACTGCAGGAGAAATTCATCGAGCTCGCTCCGGACGAACTTCGCGGCACTCGACCTGGTGGGATCGAGCCAGATAACCCAACCGAAGCGTTCCGCGATCCAGTAGAGAACGATGCAGATCGCGAACAGCGTTTTGCCAATGCGCGCGCTGGCGCAGAACGTGAAGAAATGAACGTGGCGTTGCTGGACGATATCGTACAGGCCGCGAAAGATCGGCACGCGCGAAGTCCGCATGCGACCGGTGCACGGGCCGCCGCTTTCTTCCGGAATGACGACGTGCTTGTCGATCCATTCCCACATCCTGGTGCGCGGCCGCGGCCGAAGCGTGGCGCGAATTAACCCGCGCAGCCAATCAATCGCGTTGAGATATTGTCCCTTCGGGACCGTTGAAGTGTTGGAGCGTTGAAGCGTTGAACCGGCGCGACTCACGCCTTGCGCTTCGGTGTCACAGACCGACTTTTGCGACGTGGCGTTGACGAATCCAATGGAACAGATTTGGCGCTCGATTTATCGGCACGTTCTGCGGAATCACGCGCGACATTGCGGCTATTTGTCGCCTCAGGAGCAACATCAATGGGTTCGTTACGTTGAGGCTCGGACGAAATGGGTTGAACGGGCTCAACCGTTAGGGCGCGTTGTCCAACCCGCCGAAGCGTTTCCACAACACACCGGCGAATCAATTCAAGAAATGCGCCGCGATCCTGGCCATCGAAACTCACCTTCGCGTAAAGCGCGGCCGTCTCATCGTCGAAAGGAAATGAGCTGAGAACTTCGTCGATCGGCGGGTCGATGTAGTCGGCGAGATTCAGATCCTTGAGCACCGCGTCCATTTCGTCGCGAAGAGTTTGCTCGGCGTCGGCGACATCGCGTTTCATGACCATGAAACGGGCAGTGCGCGGCGGATAAAGAGCCAGCTTTGAATTGATGGCCGCTAGCATTGAGCCGATCGGGATTTCGAGCTCGGTCGCGACCAATAGAAGATTGTCGCCGCGCGCGATCCGGCGCTCTGCTTCGCGGCAGGCGAGTTCTTCGCGATAAATTTTCCAATCACGGACGGTTGTGCGGTCGCCGTCGAGCTCGTCCTCCTCGAGCGTTTCATCCGCGCGATTGCGCCCGGTCTCGAGCATGAACCGCATCCAGGCGACGACGTCCTTGCGGCTGTCCGAGCGATCGCGCGGCCATTTATCAGCAAGATCCGGATGCAGCCGAGGATTGCGCCAATTCTGCAGCGACTTTCGCGTCACGCTTACGCCGAGCCGCTGAGTCAGGATCCGTGCGAGGTCGTCCCATGTCTGGGCGAAGTTGGCACGAGCACTGACATTATCATCTCCACCGGCAGCGCGGGCCCGCTGCAGCTTTTCTTCTTCGCGTTTGGTGAGCGTGTGGCCGGCGCCGAGCTTGCGAATGATGTTCGCAAGTTCTTTCGTCTCCAGTTTTTCGAAATCAGCAGGCGTGAGCTTCACGCCTGCGCGCTAATGTCAGCGCGGAATTTTTCGCCGTTTTGCTGATTTGGCCGGTTTGCGCAAGTTGCGCAATTTGGCAAACTGAACTTTTCTGCTTGCCACCCGTCTCGCCAGATTCGAAACGCGCTGGACGGTCGACCAATCGAAGCGG
>DASXYB010000023.1:0-5905 GCA_036502745.1 Candidatus Udaeobacter sp. | reverse complement strand
TTTAGCGCTGCAAGCTCAACGACCGGTTCGCCGGGCGAGGATCAGAGGAAAGACAATGGCCCAAAGCGAAATCGATGCTGTCCGCGCGCTGCTGCGTTCCAAGCCACGACCGGTTGGCTGGCCGGCGAGGCGAAAACGGCTCGATGAGGTTGGAACTGTTTGGCCCGTTGCTGACGACGTAGAATTGATCGCCGTTGACGTGAACGGCATGTCGGGCGAATACTCAATCGTTCCCGGCAGCGATCCTTCTCGCGTGCTGATGTTTTTTCATGGCGGCGGCTATTGCTCAGGTTCGATCGAGAGCCATCGTCGTTGGGTTACTGAAGCCGGACGCGCGGCGAGAATGCGGACACTCACAGTCGCTTATCGGCTCGCGCCCGAGCATCCGTTTCCCGCCGCATACGATAATGCGCTTGCTGCATGGCGATTTTTGCGAAATCAAGGCATCCCTGCTGCGCACATGGCGATCGGCGGCGACAGCGCCGGGGCGGGCCTCACTCTCGGACTGATCGGCCGGTTGCGCGATGCGCACAAAGAGCTCCCCGGATGCGTATGGCTCATCTCACCGTGGACGGACCTAACCATGTCCGGTTCGACCCTTGCGAGCAAAGCCGCGGCCGACCCGCTCATTCACAAAGAGTATCTGCAGGAACTAGCGGATGCCTATCTTCCCGCCGGTATGGACAGAAAAGATCCGCGCGTCTCTCCGCTGTACGCTGATTTCGAAAACTTTTCTCCAATGCTAATTCAGGTTGGTTCTGAAGAGACATTGCTTGATGACGCCGTTTGGCTTGCCGCGCGGGCCGGTGCGGCCGAGGTCGCAGTGACATTGGAGATCTGGCCACACATGATTCATGCGTGGCCTTTGTGGAACGCTCATCTTGAAGCTGGCCGGCGCGCGATTACAAACGCGGGCGCGTTTATCCGGGCACATCTTTGACGCGCTACGCGCTTCAGATCAGAGGTGTTTCCTACGAGAAGATGAAAGCGGCAAGCTGGCAGCTTGCCAGCCGAGTCAGGCTGGCAGCCTGACTTCCAAGCGTTCGCTCAGGATGACAACCGTGAAGGCCGGTTACAATAAACCGCGCTTGCGGAAATCGCCGAGATTACCGCCGGAGGAGCGCTCGACCAGGTCGATCGTGAACTTGAGCAGACAAACTTCCCATGCGTCGTCTACGCCTTGGATGATCGCGCTGAGCGGTTCGTTTTTACTTTCGACTTGCCGCCTGGTGCGATTGATCACCGTGTCGATGGAGTCGCTGAGCGTCTGTTCGTTCAGATCTGTTTTGCGAAATTGAAAACCGTAACGGAGCACCGCGATGTTCCGCGTGTGCTCGCGCAATTGATCCACATATCGTTCAGCTTTTTCTCCAAACCCTTCGAGCAACAACCGGCAATAATGCTCCGGGGTTAGAATCTGCGGACGTTCCGCGTGCACTTTGCCGTTACGAATCCGGACCTGATTCACGCGATCCATCAGCTCCGAGATCAAATAGAAATTAAAGCTCGTGCTGCCGAACGTCGCGATCTGACTCTCCGGCGCAAGAATCACATGCGTATTCTCAAGCGCGTAATCAAAATCGTCGCGGGTCATGACGGGCGTAAGTTACGGTGTCCGTTGCTCTTTTCAAAGGACACGGACAGGCAGTAAACGGCGCGGAGAGAGGACTGTGTGATTTTCGATTAACAAGCTGCGGCTACTACTTTTTCGCCTGCTGTTGTTCGTCGGCCTTTTGCTGCTGCGGCTGTGGCTGAAATAGCGAGGCGTACTCGCCGTAGCCTTCTTCCTTCAGCTTTTCCACCGGAACAAAGCGCAACGCGGCCGAGTTCACGCAGAAACGTTGACCGGTCGGCGCAGGGCCATCGTCGAACAGGTGGCCGAGATGCGAATCGCTCGATTTTGCACGAACCTCGGTGCGTTCCATTCCGTAAGAACGGTCGCGCTTTTCGGTAACGTTCTCTGGCTTAATCGGCTTGGTGAAGCTCGGCCAACCCGTGCCGCTGTCGAACTTATCCAGCGAACTGAACAGCGGTTCGCCCGTAATAAGGTCTACGTAAATTCCTGGCTTATGATTGTCCCAGTAGGCGTTGTGAAACGGCGTTTCGGTCCCGCATTGACGCGTCACCTTGTACTGGTCCCGCGTTAATTTCTGCTGCAACTCGGTGTCGGCTGGAACGGGTTTGATCGGATTCATTTTGTCGGCTTCCTGCTTCTGCGCTTGAGCATACCCGAACAAGATCGAGCCGACAATCACAACGAATGCCCCTGCGAGCCCAATCCACAGAGTGCTGTACGAGTGTTTGTAGGTTGATGTTATTCGCGTTGGTTTCATCCCTGATTTTCTCGTGTGAAAATCGTTCCCTTTTGAGCGCTTAAGTTCCCACGCAATCGCATCCATTGAAGCGAGTGCCGCAGAAGCTCTTTCATTTTAAATTCGCAACTCAGACACGAAATGGTCGGGGCGCGTTCAATCGTGACGTCCCGCTTCGGGAACGCGAATGTAATAAACGGTTGTTCTGCTGCCGCGACTCAGTTTTGCGCTTGTGGCGCATTGAGCGTACTGCTTTAAGTGCGGTCGTGACGCGATTTCAGCCCGCGAACTAGCTCCAAATGGCGTTAAGCAGATTTTGGGTCGCTCTCTTCCTTTGTTCGATTGTCTATCTTTTTGTCCAGCTCTTCGCCGGTCGATACTACACCATCGAATTTGCGGTGAGCGGCAAGAAGGACGATCCGCTACTACAACGCGAGTATTATCTTGATAAGCTGCCACCTGAATTGGCGCGTGGCTTGCAGAGCGCCTCCGATCACAAGATCACGGTCGACAATAAAGAGTATCAATACACGACCGACAACGGCGTCTTAAAGCTCTATGCGGGCAAACAGCCCGCTGATGGCGTCGTGCCGCAATGCAAAACTACGATCTTCGAAATCTTATTGCCGCTGATTGCGTACCTGTCGTTCTTCAGTGGTATCCTGCAGTTGCTGATCGACAGCGGCGCTGCGGAACGCGTCGCAAAGCTGCTCAGTCCGGTTTTCGTCCACATTTTTCCGGAGGTGCCGCGCGGTCATCCATCGATTTCTTACATGACATTGAACTTTGCAGCGAATTTCCTCGGCCTCGACAGCGCGGCAACACCGTTTGGCTTAAAGGCCATGGAGAGCCTCCAGGAACTCAACGATCAAAAGGACCGCGCAAGCAATCCACAGATCATGTTCATGTGTTTGCATGCGGCCGGGCTGACGCTCCTGCCGACTTCGATTATCGGTTACCGCGCGGCGGCACACGCGACGAACCCGGCGGACGTGATGCTACCGTGCATTATCACTTCATTCACCGGCACCGTTGCGGCGCTCGTACTCGTCGGCATTCGGCAGAGGATCAATTTATTCAAGGCTACGATTGTGATAGCAATTGGCGGAATCGCTGCCGTTATCAGCGTGTTGCTCATTTATATCACGCGGCTGGATCTGATCAGCAAAAGCCATTTCACCGGCAATCTCTCTAACGGTTTGCTGCTAGGGCTTATCTTTGCGATTCTCGGTTACAGCTTGTTACGCGAGAAGCAATTCGCGGCAAAGGGCACGACGATCTTCAATTCATTCGTGGAGGGCGCATACAACGGGCTCGCAGTCGGGCGCATCATTTTCCCGTACATTCTTGGAATGCTTGTCGCGATCTCGCTTTTCCGAAACAGTGGACTATTTGAGATGTTCGCGGCCGCGCTGGCGAGAACGTTTCGCGCCGTTCACGTGAGCGATCAGATCGTGAATGCCCTGCCAATCGCAATTCTTCGGCCATTCAATTCGGCCGGAAGCCGCGGATTCCTACTCGACGCGATGTATACGTATGGCGCAGACTCTTTCACCGGGCGCCTTGGTTGCGTCTTTCAATGCGCAGCGGAGACGACATTCTACGTTATCGCCGTTTACTTCGGGAGCGTGAAGATCAAGAACACCCGCTACGCGCTGAACACAATGCTGCTCATCGACCTGATCTGCGTGTTCGCCGCGATCTTCGTGAGCGTGGCATTCTTTAAATTGCAGTAGGCAACACCGCTACAATTACAACAAATTTTCGAGGTACGCTTTACGTTCGAAGGGTGCGAAATCGTCGAGCTTTTCACCGGTACCGACGAAGCGCGTTGGAATTCCAAGTTCATCCTGAATCGCCACCACAATTCCGCCTTTGCCGCTGCCATCGAGTTTTGTGACGATCAGACCAGTGAGTCCAAGCGCGTTGTGGAACTCGCGCGCCTGACTTAGCGCGTTACTGCCTGTGCTCGCATCCACGACGAGCAATGTTTCTTGCGGTGCCTCAGGATCGAGTTTCCCTACAGCGCGTTTTATCTTTTCCAGCTCGGCCATCAGATTTGCTTTCGTGTGTTGCCGGCCAGCAGTATCGCAAATCAAAAACCTAATCTCCTGCTTCGCTGCTGTCTGATATGCTTCGTAACAAAGAGCCGCGGGATCTGCGCCGTGCTGAGCGCGAACAATTCCAACGCCGAGTCTTTTTGCCCAGACGTCGAGTTGCTCGATGGCGGCTGCGCGAAATGTGTCTGCAGCCGCGAGTACAATTGAGGCGCTAGCTTGCAAAAAATGCGCCAGTTTTGCTGTCGACGTTGTTTTGCCAGTTCCGTTCACGCCGACAATCAAAATTACACTAGGTTTACCAGTTGCTGGCCGAATTGGCGTCGGATCGCGCGGCAAAATGCGTGCGATCTCTTCGCGCACTGCTTTGATTACATTGGCGATTCCAAGCAAAGCCCACGCCTCGCGTTCCTGAAGCGTTTTGATAATCCGCATTGTCATCGGGACACCGAGGTCGGCGCGGATCAACGTTTCCTCGAGCTGGTCCCAATCAATCGGTTTACCGGCGAATTGCTTCGCGAGAGTTTCGAGGAATTTCATGTCTGAAATCGTGAGTAGTGAATCGCGATTCGTGAATCGATGTGACGATGTGACGAATTACGAATCTCGTTTGATCACCGCCTCGCGCGCGGGACGGTCCAAATCTTTTCGAATACGATCGAGAATGCCGTTGACGAATCTGCCTGAATCCGCGCCGCCGTACGCCTTCGCCAATTCAATCGCCTCGTTGATCGAAACCACGGGCGGGATGTCGTCGCGGTAAAGCATTTCGTAAATCGCCAGCCGCAGAACGTTCCGATCCACCGGAGAAATGCGCCGAAATTCGTAGTTCTCGCAGTAGCGGCGGATACGCTCATCGATGTCCGGCAAATGCGCCACCATGCCTTCGATTAAAGGCTGTGCGAATTCGCGCACCCGCTCTGGCGCGGGACAAAACTCCCAGAACTCATCGATCTTGTCCGGTCCTTCGCCGCGCTGAAGATCACGCCAGAAATGATATTGAACCGCAGCTTCTCTAGCGCGCCGTCGTTTACCCATTATCCCTGCGACGATTTGGAAATCGCCGCTCCTTCTTCGTTACGAAGTTCCGCCAAGACGTTCGCGATTTCCACCGCTGCACGCGCGGCTTCAGTTCCGCGGTTAATTTTATTTTCAAGACAACGCGCGCGCGCCTGATCTTCATTGTCAAAACTGAGTACTGCATTGATCACCGGCACGCCGTGCTCTATCGCGATCCGCTGCAACGCATCAGTAACGGACCGACTGAGGTTTTGTGCGTGATCGGTTTCGCCTTGCAGAATCACTCCGCAAGCAATGATCGCGTCGGCTTTGTTTTGGATTGCAACTTCGCGTGCAAACACGGGAATCTCGAATGAGCCAGGAACGCGATAGAGGGAAATCGTCGCGTTCGGCGCAACTGCCCGTAGCTCTTCGGTCGCATGATTGATTAGCCCATCCACGTACTGCGCGTTAAACCGGCTGGCAACGATGTGAAAGGTCCGTTTGCCCTTGTTAACTCGCGGCCGGCGCGTCGCG
>DASXYB010000022.1:0-2807 GCA_036502745.1 Candidatus Udaeobacter sp. | reverse complement strand
TCTAAGGCACTGCCGAGGTTCCGACGTTCAACAGCAATTCAGTTCCCTAACGAGAAGTCGGCGCGCGCCGGGGAAAGATTTGGATTGTAATATGGATCGCGTTCGATCACCTCAGACCAGCGTTGGCGGATAATGTTTTCGGCGCTGTTATCGCGCGCCCCGGATACCGGTGCCGCTCCAATGAGCTTTGCAAGCGGGGTATAAACAATTAGGTAACCCGCGCGCCGCATTTTGAGGCAAAGATCAACATCGGCCAATCGGCGCGGGAGTGCCTTATCAAGTCCGCCGACTTTTTGGAAAACTTCGCGGCGGATCAACATACACCCGCTCGACACCGCGCTATAGTTGCGCGTCATCTGCAACTGCCGGTTCACACCGGGGTGCTCCGCAGGAAAGCCGTGAAAAGCGGACCGTGCAGTTCCATTCACCCCAAGAACAAGACCAGCGTGCTCGATCGTGCCGTTCCGATTCACGAGCCGCGCGCCCACTGCGCCAATTTCGGGCCGCTGGACATGCTCAGCCATAATCGTAAGCCAATCCGGCTCGATTGCTTCCGCGCTGTCGTCGAGGAAAAGAAGCCACGCGGCATCGGTCTGCGCGACGGCGTAATTTTTCGCTGCGGAATCATTCACAGCGTCTGCGAAATACAAAACACGATGCGGAGAATCTGTGGCCGCTTTCGCGAGTTTGTCACCCTCGCTCATTTTGACGATCACGATCTCGTAATTTGGATAGCTTGTCCTGCTAACCACGCTTTCGACACATCGCTCGAGCGACTCCGGGCCGCGAAAACTCGGGATGATAACGGAGATTTTTGTTGGTTCGCGCAGCTCGCGTCTCACATAAAACGCGTGGGTTCGCCAATCGACCGCAACGTGAGCCTGCTCACCTCGGCGCTGTAGGTGGGCTTCGATTGCGCGCCATGAAGCTTCGAGCTGTCCGGGTTTCTGACGGACGTCGCTCGCGCTGGAGCTGTTGCTGCGCCGCCAATGATAGAGCACCCGCGGAATATGATGAATGCGGTTGGTGCGCTCGGTGACACGCAGAAGAAGATCGTAATCCTGCGAGCCGTCAAACTGCGGTTGGAATCCGCCAACCTCTCGCACAAGATCCCGACGCAGAAAGATCATGTGACACAAGTAATTACAGGACAGAAAGAAGTCTGGGGACCAGTCGGGCTTCAGTATTGGGAAATCGAAACCTGCCTCAGTCAGTTTGTCTTCGTCCGAGTAGATCAGATCGACTCCGGGATTTTCCTGAAGCAGCTTTACATTTTGGAAAAGGGCATCGGGCTCAAGAACATCATCATGATCGAAAAACGTGACCCATTCGCCACTAGCGAGATCGAGGCCTTTGTTTAATGCGGCTGAGATGCCTTGATGGCTCTCAAGCCTAACGACACGAATCCGCCGGTCACGCGCAGACAATCCAGGCAAAACGCGCAGTAGGTCGGTGGCAGTCGATCCATCGTCGATCAACAGCAGCTGCCAATTCTCATAAACCTGTGCAAGCACAGAGTCCACAGCCTCGCTCAGCCACGAAACCGGAGTGTCGAACACCGGGGTAAGAACGCTGATGAGCGGCTGAGAAACGAAAGCCCGCGCCTCTTCGCGCATCGAGGCCAATTCCTCTGCTCTCGCGCGATGCTGCCCGAACCACTTTTGGTATTCGCTCGATACAATCGTCCTCTGAGAATTGCGACTCGGCCGATGAAATTTTTTCCAAACCCTTTTCGCGAGCTTCTCCGAAACGCGATAGGGCGCGAGCAATAACTGGCCAATTCTGCGCTCCGGGGATTTGCGCAACGTGCGTCTCTCCTCGTTCAGCGACTTCAGCTCACGCCGGTATTGTTTCAGCTTCAGTAATTTTTCTTCCAGCGCCGCGATATGGCTGTGCGCTTCCGTCAATTCACGGTTGCGGATTTCAAGCTTCCGCTCCAACGCCTCCAGTACCTTGTTCATTTTGCTGCACAGTCCGCTGTTAGAATGTGAGCGAAATCCGATCGGCCGGAATAACTGAATGGCAGCGACACAGGAGACATTATATTGGTTGAAGGCCGTAGCAGGCAAATCTACGCTGCCGCGCCGAAGGTGGAAGGCGTTCTCCGAACGTGTTCATCGTCTTCGGAGAAGCCGATCCACCTGCGCAATGTTCGATTTTGTCGTTTACCTCCTTTACCGCGCCGGCTTGGCAGTTGTCGCCGTGCTGCCATTGCCGCTTCTCTTTGGTCTCGGCAAATTTCTCGGCCTTTGCGCATGGATGTTTTCCGGGAAATATCGCCGTCTGGCAACGCGCAACCTTGAGATTGCGTTTACGATTGAAAAGTCGCCGCGCGAATTGCGTAAACTTGTACGCCTCCATTTCCAGCGACTCGGCGCCAACTTGCTTTGTAGCGCGAAACTGACGCAGATGGCGCCTGAGAAAATCCTGGAGCGTGTCGACGTTGAAAATATCGAGTCAATGGCGCGCGAATTTCGTGCTGGCATTCCGGTAGTGCTCGTTCTGAGTCACCTCGGGACGTGGGAAGTATTCGCGCAATTGATGCCGAAGTTCGTTGGGTTTGTTCGGAACTCGAGTGTGTACCAGGGCCTGGGAAACCGTTTTATTGACAAGCATGTGCGGCGGACCCGCAGTCAGACGGGGTTGGAATTGTTCGATCGTCACGATGGTTTCGAGCCGGTGATTGAATTGCTGCGTTCCGGCGGCGGCGTCGGTGTCTTATCGGATCAACACGCCGGCGATCATGGCGTTTGGACGCCATTTTTCGGGCGGCTTGCGTCCAGTTCGCCTTTGCCAGCTCTACTCGC